>NZ_JBEZKZ010000032.1:0-78574 GCF_040651895.1 Streptomyces sp. NPDC048352 | reverse complement strand
GCAAGGCGGAGGGCCGCCCGCGTACTGGACGTACTCGGGCAGGCCCGACAACGCGGCGAGGTGCGGTGCCAGGCGTCGCAGGGCAGGCGGGACTTTGCGGACACCCCCTAGGGTCCCCCCATGACCACTGGCACCTACCGGGACTACCTGCGCCGGCTCGGCATCACCGACCCGGGAACCCCCTCCGCGGAGGGGCTGTTCGCCCTCCAGCGCGCCCACGTGGAGCGCGTCTCCTACGACAACGTCGACATCCAGCTGGGCCGGCCGCCCGGCATCGACCCGGAGCTGTCGGCCCGCCGGATCGCCGCCGGATTCGGCGGTTACTGCTTCCACCTCAACGGCGGCTTCGCGGCGCTCCTGGAACACCTGGGCTACGACGTGACCCGCCACCTCGGCGGTGTCGAGGCGGACGCCTCCTCGCGCGCGGTCAACGGGCACCACCTGAGCCTGACCGTACGCACCGGCGGGACCGCGTACTGGGTGGACGTGGGGCTCGGGGACGGCCCGCACGAGCCGCTGCCGCTGCGCGAGGGCGCGTGGGAGCAGGGCGGCTTCCGCTACGCACTGGAGCGGCTGGAGCCCCTGGAGGGCGAGGGGCCCGGCTGGAGCTACCTCACCCCCGACAGCCCCATGCCCCGGGTGAACTTCCGTGACGCGCCCGCGACGACCGCCGACTTCGAGGAGACGCACACCTGGCTGTCCACCTCGGCGGACTCCTCCTTCGTACGGACCCTCGCGCTGTTCCGGCGCGACGCCGACGGCGTGGACGTCCTGCGCGGGAGGGTCCTGAGCCGCGTCACCGCCGGGAAGCCGGCGCGGGAACGGGAACTGGCCGGGCCCCGGGAGTTCTTCGAGGCCGTGGCCGGCACCTTCGGGCGGAACACCGACGACCTGACGGCGGCCGACCGGGAGGCCCTGTGGGGGCGGGTGGACCGGGCGCACCGGGCGTGGCGGGCGTCCCGCGAGGCCCGGCCACACCGGGCCGAGGGGCCTGAGGGGGCGGCCGTGGCGGCGTCCTGACGGCTTCGGTGTCGGTGCGGCCGGGCACACCGGGGGCATGTCCCACTCACCCCGACGCGCCTGCCCCTCCTGCGGCCGCGACTGCGCCGTGACGGCCGGCCGGATCGCCCGCCACGACCCGCCGGCCGGTCGTGGACGCGGTGACATGGTGTCCTGCCCCGGCTCCCGGGCCCGTGTGGTGCTCGGCGCCTCCGCCCCGGTGCTGGACGGGTTCGTCCTCGGACCGCATCCGGGTCAGCTGCCGCTGTTCTGAACCCGCCGGGCGCCCGCCCGGGTACGGGGGCCCACCCGGGTACGGGGGCCGCACGGACTGAGTACGCGTACGGATCCCCGTGCCGGTCCGCCCGGACAGGATGGCGGCATGACCTGGACCCCCCGCCCCGCAGCCGTCGCCGCGCCCCCGTCCGCCGGGGCCGCCCGGATCCGCGTGCGCGCGCTGGTCGCCGCCGTGCTGTTCGTGCCCGCGCTGGTGGTGGCGAAGATCCTGGTCCTGGCCACCGAGCAGGGCAGCCGCTGCCTGATGTACGGCGGCTGCGCGCCGTTCCCCGTCCTGCTGTTCCTGGCGCTGTCCGGTGCGGCGCTGGCGGCGACGGTGCTCGCGCTGGCCGGTCCGGAGCGGATGCGCCCGGGCGCGCTGACCGCGCAGCTCCTGCTGGAGCTGGTGGCGGTGGGGCTCGTCCCGGTCTTTCCCTGAGCCCGTTCCGGTGCCGCGCGTCTTTCCACAGGCTGTGGAGGAACCGCGCGTCCGGGCCGCTCCTAGGAGCCGCCCTCCGGCTCCTCTGACAGGGCGGCGCGGGCCGCCGTCCGCCAGGCCCCGGGCCCGCCCTGCGTCACCGAGGAGGCGTCGGCGTCCCCGGCCGCCGCCCACTCCCGGTACTCGCGGCGGGCTTCGGTCAGGCTCAGCCGGCCGTTGGGGCCGCCCCATACCCGGTCGGCGTCGGCGTCGTCCTGGCCGTCGTCCTCCCAGCCGCACTCGCCGCAGATCTCGAACAACGCGCTCGACCCCAGCGTCGGCTGGAAGCAGCAGGGGCAGTCGAAGACCTCGCCCGGGCGCCCCTGGCGCCGCTCGCGCACTGACGACACCGCCTACGAAATCGCCGTGCGGAGCCGGGCCACGTCGATGGGCTCGGTCTCGTCGTGGGCCGTCAGGTCGATGACCTGGCCCACCGCCCGCTGTTCGGGGGTGGCCGCCTTGAACTCCGGCTCGGCGTCGGTGCCCGCCGACTCCGCCTTGTGGACGGCGAGGGCCTCGGCTCCGACGACGTCGGCCAGGTCCTCGTTCTGCACGGACTCGATCGCGGCGCGGGCCTGCGCTGCGTTCTTTGTGCCGAAGAAGTCGAAGCCGCCCTCGACCCGGGAGGCGGAGCGGCGCTGGGCCGCGTACGGGGCCACGGGCGCCGCCGGCCGGCGGGCCGGGGCGGGGACCGCGGGGGCGGTGGCGGCCGGACGGGTGTGCGCGGCCGTTGCGGCGTACCGTTCCTGCGCCGTGCGCGCCAGCGCCGACATCGCGGCGTGCGCCCGGGCGTAGCCGACCGGGGTGGGCGCGCCGCTGCCGGTGCGCTCCTCGGACACCGCGGGCAGCTCCCTGGGGCCGGACGCCGGGGCCCCGGCGGCCTCGAGGGCCAGCAGGCGGCGCTTCTCCAGGGCACTGGCGCGCTCGGTCTCGGCGGTCGCGTACCGGCGCAGCAGCGCGGCGTGCTCGCCGCGCAGGCCCGCCAGTTCGACCCGCTTGGCGCGCAGCTTCGCGTCGAGCCGGGCGCGCAGGAGGCGCGCCTCCTCCAGGTCGGATTCGAGCTCGGCTATCCGCTCGTCGGTCTTCCACTCGTCCTTGACGCGCTCGCGCGCCAGCTCGGCCACCCGGCGGCCGGCCGCCCGGTCCCAGGAGCGCATGAGGACGGCACCGCCCACGCCCGCGGCCGCCGTGAGGGCGACGAGCAGGCGCAGGGCGAGGGGTTCCGCGAGCAGCCAGGCCGCGCCGGCACTGGCGACGGAAACCCCGGCGACGGCCGTCGGCGTGAGAAGTCGGTGGAGGGGCTCGGGATTGCGGTGGCGTCCACGGGGCATGGCCTGAAATTTACAGGGCGTGGGCGGCGCGTGGGGTACCCGCCCGGCAATCCTTTCCCGGGCGGCCACCCCACAATTGGCCATCAAGCGCCATCAAGCCGAACTACTGCTTCCGCAGCAGGCCCTTGGAGTCCAGATAGGCCTTCGCGGCGTCCGCCGGCTTGGCCCGTTCCGCGTCCACCTTGCGGTTCAGCTCGACGAGGTCGGCGGTCGTCAGCACCTTGGTCAGCCGGTCGAGGGCGGCAGCGACCTCCGGGGCCCCGGCGTCCTTGGCGTTGACGACCGGAAGCACGTTGTCGGCGTTCTGGAGCTTCTTGTCGTCCTCCAGCAGGACCAGGCCGTAGCCGTCGAGGGTGGCGTCGGTGGTGGTGGTCAGCACCAGCTGGGCCGCCCCGTCCTTGACGGCCTGCTTGGCCTGCGGGGTGCCGACGCCCTTGGGGTCGATACCGGAAACCGAGATGCCGTAGGTCTTTTCGAGCCCCGGTGCGCAGAAGGGCCGGACGGCGCATTCGTCACCCGCCGCGATCCGCACCTTCAGCCCCGACTTACCAAGATCGGAAAGCGTCTTCAGGTTGTTCTTCTGCGCGAATTCCCGGCTGACCGCGAAGGCGTTCTGGTCGACCGCCGCGCCCGCCGGCAGCGCCTTCAGCCCCAGCGGCGCCGCGAGCTTCTCCAGCGCCGCGACCGTCGCCGCCGCATCGCTGGAGGCCACCGGCTTGTCCTTGGGCGCGTCCGGTCCGTTCACCTTGGCGTTGAGGAACTCGGCGAGCGTGGCGGCGTACTCCGGGGCGACGTCGATCTCGCCCTTCTCCAGCGACGGCTCGTACAGCTCGCGGTTGTTGACGGTGGTGATCGAGGTGTCGTAACCGGCGGCCCTGAGCACCTGTGCGTACAGCTCGGCCAGCACGTTGGACTCGGTGAAGCCCGCCGCGCCGACCACCAGCCGGCCCTTGCCGCCCCCGGCCGGGGCGGAGGAGCCGCCGTCCTGGGACTTCTCCAGGCTCTCGCCCCCGCACGCGCCGAGCGATGCGGTCAGGGCCACCGCGGCCAGGGTCGCGCCGAGGATGCGCGTGGACTTGCTCATCATGCTCCTTGGGAATCAGGGGGAATCACAACACAGCGGGGACATCGGGCACCGGGGGCGGCCGGTGGGCGCGCCTCAGCGCGACGGGGCCCGCAGCAGCAGCCGGTCCGCGGCCACCAGCGCGCCCTCCACCAGCAGCGCCAGCAGGGCCACCAGCACCGCGCCCGCCACCACCTGCGGGGTGTTGTACGTGTTGAAGCCCGCGGTGATGATCCGGCCCAGGCCGCCCTGGCCGACCATCGCCGCGATCGTGGCGGTGGCGATGACCTGCACGGCACCCGAACGCAGCCCGGTCATCACCAGATCGCGCGCGAGCGGCAGTTCCACCCGCAGGAACAGCTGGCGGCCGGACATGCCCATGCCCCGGGCCGCCTCGACCACCGCGCGGTCCACCTCGCGCATGCCGACGTACGCGTTGGTCAGCAGCGGGGGCACGGCGAACAGCACGAGCGCGGCGATGGTGGGCACGTAGCCCGCGCTGCGCAGCGGCGACACCATGAACAGGGCGAGCACCGCGAACACCGGCACGGCCCGTCCGGCGTTGGAGACGTTCACCGCGAGCGTGCCGCCCCTGCCGAGGTGGCCGAGCCACAGCCCGACCGGCAGGGCCACCGCGCAGGCGATGGCCAGGGCGATCCCGCTGACGTAGACGTGCTCGCCGAGCCGGTGCCACACCCCGTTCTCCCCCGCCCAGTTGGCCCCGTCCGCCAGCCAGTCCCAGGCCTGCGCCAGCACGCCCATGCCCTCAGACCCCCTCGGCCTGCGCGGAGCGCACGGTACGCGCCGTACGCGGGGTGCGCGTCCACGGGGTCAGCAGCCGCTGCACGCCCAGCAGCAGGAGGTCCGCGACCAGCGCGAGCAGCACGCACAGCACCGAGGCGGTGAGCACCTGGGCCTTGAACGAGCTGTTCACGGCGGGGGCGATCAGGTTGCCCAGGCCGCCCTTGCCGACGATGGAGCCGACGGTGGTCAGCGCCACGGTCGAGACGGTGGCGATCCGCACCCCGGCCAGCAGCGCGGGCAGCGCCAGCGGGAGTTCGACCTGCCACAGCAGCCGGCCCGGGCCGTAACCCATCCCGCGCGCGGCTTCCCGTACGTCGTCGGGGACGGCCTCCAGGCCGGCCAGGACGTTGCGGACCAGGATGGTCAGCGAGTACAGCACCAGGCCGGTCACCACGAGCGCCGCCGACAGCCCGAAGAAGGGCAGCAGCAGGGAGAACATGGCGAGCGAGGGGATCGTGTAGAGCAGCGTGGTCAGGCCCAATACGGGCGCCGCCCAGCCGCGGCCGCGGCGGGCCAGCAGCGCCAGCGGCACGGACACGGCGACGCCGATGAACACCGACAGCGCGGTGATCCAGACGTGCTGGACGGTGGCGTCGGCGAGTTCCCCGGAACGGGAGCTGACGTACTCCCAGCAGATCCAGTCGTTCGCCACCAGGCAGCCCTGCCCGGCCATGCCGCTCACCCCCTTCCCCTCGCACACGTGTGCCGGAGACCGGCCTCGAGCGACCATAACCCCCGCTGCCCGCGTTGGCCGGAAACATTCGCACAGCCGCAACACTCCCCTGACGAACCCTTCGCCCATCCGGGCGGACGGGTGGGGGAGGATGAGGGGGTGATCCGATTCGAGCGAGTGACCAAGCGCTACCCGGACGGGACGACCGCCGTCGAGGACCTGTCCTTCGAGGTCGCGGAGGGCGAGCTGGTCACGCTGGTGGGCCCGTCCGGCTGCGGCAAGACGACCACGATGAAGATGGTCAACCGGCTGATCGAGCCGACATCGGGCCGGATCCTGCTGGGCGGCGAGGACATCGCGGCCGCCGATCCCGTCGAACTGCGCCGCCGGATCGGGTACGTCATCCAGCAGGTCGGGCTGTTCCCGCACAAGACCGTGCTGGAGAACACGGCGACGGTGCCGCAGCTCATCGGCACCCCGAAGGCCCGGGCCCGTGCCCGCGCGGCCGAGCTGCTCGAACTCGTGGGCCTGGACCCGGCCGTGTACGGGAGCCGGTACCCGCACCAGCTGTCGGGCGGGCAGCGCCAGCGGGTCGGCGTGGCCCGTGCGCTCGCGGCGGACCCGCCGGTGCTGCTGATGGACGAACCGTTCGGCGCGGTGGACCCGGTGGTGCGCGAGCGGCTGCAGAACGAGTTCCTGGCGCTCCAGCGGACCGTCCGCAAGACGATCCTGCTCGTCACGCACGACCTGGAGGAGGCCGTCCGGCTCGGCGACCGGATCGCCGTCTACGGGGAGGGCACCATCGAGCAGTTCGCCCGCCCGGCCGCCGTGCTCGCCGCGCCGGCCACCGCGTACGTCGCCTCGTTCGTCGGCGCCGACCGCGGGCTCAAGCGGCTCGCGGTCACCCCGGTCGACGCGGCCGACCTGACGGCCCCCGAAGGGCCGGCCCCCGCCGTGTCGGTGCCGCTGGGCGCCTCGTTGCGCGAGGCCCTCGCCGCCCTGCTCCAGGAGGACTCGGGCCGGATCGGGGTCACCGATCCCGGCTCCGGCGCGCTGGCCGGCGTACTGACCCCCGAAGGCGTCCACCGGGCGCTGCGCCGGGCCTCCCTCCAGGAGGCCTGACCGCCACCGCCGCCACGGCCGGCGCACGGCGCGGCGAACGGTGAAGGGCCCGGCCGGAGCCGGGCCCTTCACCTGCTTCTGCCTCTCCTGCGAGCACGGGGCTCAGGCCTGCATGCGGCCGCTCAGCCACACCAGCATCGGCGGGATCTCGCGGCGCCACGTGTTGAAGTTGTGGCCCCCGCTGTCGAGGATGATCGAGGAGACCCGGTCCGGGCCCTTGACCAGCTTCAGGAACTTCCTGGTGTCGTTCAGGTTGTCCTCGCCCTTCTCGCTGGTCGTCACCAGGAAGGACGTACCGGTCGGCTTCTTGTCCCGCAGGCTCTCCAGCACGTCCGCGCGGGCCTTCAGCTTCTGGTCCCCGTGGAACAGGTCACCGGTCGTCGCGTCGTCGGCCGCCTTGTAGTACGCCGACAGGCCCACGGCCGCGCCGAAGGTCTGCGGGTGGTGCGCGGCGATCTTCAGCGCGCAGTAGCCGCCCGTGGAGTTCCCGATGAAGCCCATGTTCTGCGGCTTCTTGCCCACCCGGAAGGTGGACTGGATGGCCTGCGGCAGGTCCTGCGCGAAGAAGGTCTCCGTCTGCGGGCCACCGGGTATGTCCACGCACTCGGTGTCGCGCGGCGGCGCGATGGTCGGGCGCAGCATGACCAGGATCATCGGCTTCATCTTGCCCGCCTTGGCCTGCTTGAAGGCCGTCATCGGGTAGTTCAGCCCTTTGATCAGGTTCTCGGCGGTGCCCGGGTAGCCCGTCAGCACGATCGACGCGGGGAAGTTGCGGTCCTTGTGCTGCGGCTGGAAGTACTCCGGCGGCAGCCAGACGTAGCCGGGGCTCGTTATCCTCGACTTCTGCCCGGTTATGGCGACCTTCAGGATCTGACCGCCGACCTGGGGCTTGGCCCCGCCGGGGACGTCCAGCTTCTGCTTGTCGAGGACCTTGATGTCCTTGCTGCTCATCGAGTGGTCGACGACCTTGCCGATGGAGGTCTCCTGGCCGAACAGGTCGGCCCAGGAACCGTAGAAGAGGAACGACTTGTTGGCCGCCAGACCGACTGCCGAGAACAGCGCCAGCTGGGTCGCGAGCAACAGGCCGATCCTGCCGAGGACCGAGCGCACGCCGCGCCCCGAGAGCTTCGGCCAGGCCCAGACCGTGACCGCGAACAGGGCCACGCCCGCGATGATGGCCAGGACCAGAACCGTATTACTGGTGAGACCCATGAGCAGTCAGTCGACTTTCTGATGGCAGGACCGGATTTTTCCGACGGAAGAGTGAACCCGTTCCCCGTCGATGTCGTCCTAGTGGACGCACCACACTCCGGAGGCTGTCGCGGCCTTCGGCCACATGATCTCTCGCGGAGCAACGGGAAGCGATGTCTAGCAGGATAGATGGCGATAAGTCGGGACAGGTTCCGAGTACGGTCCGGCGAATCTTCCGCGGACCACGGCCGGAGTCGGTGCCCGGCCTCGTAGGTACGGCCGTCATGATCGTCGGCCTTCTGGACATCGCGGCGGGCGTCTTCCCGCGATTCCGCCACAGCCGGTTCCACGCGGTCACCGAGGTGCTGCCCGGCTCCCTGGGCCCCTTCGCCGCGGCCCTGTCCATCAGCGCGGGCGTGCTCATCCTCCTCCTCGCGCACGGCCTCAAGCGCCGCAAGCGGCGGGCCTGGCGGGCCGCCGTCGTCCTGCTGCCCGCGGGCGCGGTGGCGCAGTTCGCGTACCGCCACTCCGTCATCGGCGTGGTCATCGCGGCCGTCCTCCTCGCGCTGCTGCTGCGCCACCAGAACGAGTTCAAGGCCCTGCCGGACCCGCGCAGCCGCTGGAAGGCCCTGGCCAACTTCGTCCTGATGAGCGCCGGCTCCATCGGCCTCGGCCTGGTCATCGTCAACGTGCACCCGGGCAAGGTCGTCGGCCGCCCCAGCCTGTACGAGCAGATCACCCACGTCGTCTACGGCCTCTTCGGCTTCGAGGGCCCCGTCGACTACGCCGGCCGGGTCTCCTGGACCGTCGGCTACTCCCTCGGCGCGCTCGGCATGCTGACCGCCGTCACCACGATCTACCTGGCCTTCCGCCCCGAGCACCCGGCCGCCCGGCTCACCTCCGACGACGAGGCGAAGCTGCGCGAGCTGCTCGCCAAGCACGGCGGCCGCGACTCCCTCGGCCACTTCGCGCTGCGCCGCGACAAGGCCGTCGTCTTCTCCCCCAGCGGCAAGGCCGCCGTCACCTACCGCGTCGTCTCCGGCGTGATGCTCGCCTCCGGCGACCCGGTCGGCGACGTCGAGGCCTGGCCCGGCGCCATAGAGCGGTTCATGGAGGAGGCCAAGGCCCACTCGTGGACCCCGGCCGTCGTGGGCTGCAGCGAGACCGGCGGCGAGGTCTGGACCCGCGAGACCGGCCTGGACGCCCTGGAGCTCGGCGACGAGGCCATCGTCGACGTCAAAGACTTCTCCCTGTCGGGCCGCCCGATGCGCAACGTCCGCCAGATGGTCAAGCGCATCGAGCGCAACGGCTACACCACCAAGGTCCGCCGGGTCAGCGAGTTGACCGAGGAGGAGCTGACGGCGGTACGCGGCGCCGCCGAGGCCTGGCGCGGCACCGACACCGAGCGCGGCTTCTCCATGGCCCTGGGCCGCGTCGGCGACCCGGGCGACGGCGACTGCATCATCGCCACCGCGCACCGCGTGGAGGAGGGCGACACCAGCCCCTTCGGCGACCTCAAGGCGATCCAGCACTTCGTGCCGTGGGGCGAGGACGGCATGTCGCTGGAGATGATGCGCCGCGACCGCGGTGCCGACCCGGGCATGAACGAGCTGCTGATCGTCGCTTCCCTTCAGCAGGCCCCCGGCCTGGGCATCGAGAAGGTCTCCCTGAACTTCGCGATGTTCCGCTCGGCCCTGGCCCGCGGCGAGAAGATCGGCGCCGGCCCGGTCCTGCGCGCCTGGCGGGGCCTGCTCGTCTTCCTCTCGCGCTGGTTCCAGATCGAGTCGCTGTACAAGTTCAACGAGAAGTTCCGCCCCCGCTGGGAGCCGCGCTTCATGGTCTTCCGCCACAACCGCGACCTGCCCCGCATCGGCTTCGCCGTGATGCAGGCCGAGGGCTTCGTGACGCTGGCCCTGCCGCGGCTGTTCGCCGGCCGCCGCCGCCCCAAGCCGGTCCGCACCTGCGCGCACACCCTGACGAAGGTCCCGTCCCAGCGGGAACGCGAGACCCAGGCGGCATAACACCGCTCGCACGGCGGCCCCGCCGCCCCGGACTCCGCCCCCCGGGGCCCCGTCGGCGTTCGAGCCGCGGGGGTCCGGGCGGGGCCGGAATATCCAGCCCCGCCGGCGTTTGAGGCGCGGGGGTCCGGGGGCGGAGCCCCCGGGGGGGTCCGGGCGCAGCCCGGGGAACGGGCGAAGGGCGGGGCGGGGAGCAGCCCGCGCAGCGGCACCCACCCCGCCCGGCCAGGGCAGCGGCTCACCACCGAACCGCCCGGCCAGGGCAAGGGCTCTACCCTGGAGCCCATGAACACCAACCGCGGCCCGGCCCCCCGTGGCACCGTCACCGGGCTGCCCGACTGGGACCGCTGCGCGGTCATGGGCGTCGTCAACGTCACCCCGGACTCCTTCTCCGACGGCGGCCGGTGGTTCGACACCACCGCCGCGGTCAAGCGCGGCCTCGAGCTCGTCGCCCAGGGCGCCGACCTCGTCGACGTCGGCGGCGAGTCCACCCGCCCCGGCGCCTCCCGCGTCGACGCCGAGGAAGAGCTCCGCCGCGTCGTCCCCGTCGTCCGCGGCCTGGCCTCCGAGGGGGTCACCGTCTCCGTCGACACCATGCGCGCGACCGTCGCCGCCCGGGCCGTCGCGGCCGGCGCGACCCTCGTCAACGACGTCAGCGGCGGCCTCGCCGACCCCGGCATGATCCCGGCCGTCGCCGCCGCCGAGGTCCCCTTCGTGGTCATGCACTGGCGCGGCTTCAGCGACGGCATGAACCGCCTCGCCGTCTACGAGGACGTCCTCGCGGAGGTCACCGCCGAGCTCCGCACCCGCATCGACGCCGTCGTCGCCGGCGGCATCGCCCCCGAGCGGCTCGTCGTCGACCCCGGCCTCGGCTTCGCCAAGAACGCCGAGCACGACCTGGCCCTGGTCGCCCGCCTCCCCGAGCTGCGCGCCCTCGGCTTCCCGCTGCTGGTCGCCGCCTCGCGGAAGCGTTTCCTCGGCCGGGTCCTGGCCGGCGGCGCCGACGCCACCCCGCCGCCCGCCCGCGAGCGGGACGCCGCCACGGCCGCCGTCTCGGCCATCGCCGCCCACCAGGGCGCCTGGGCCGTACGGGTGCACGAGGTACGGGCGACGGCGGACGCGGTTCGGGTGGCCCGCGCCGTGGAAGGGGCTCTTTGATCCGCCGGACGACCGTCCGGACGGGCCGGACGTACAGGGAAGGGGAACGGTGAGCCGTACCGACATCGAGGCCGTCGAAGAGGCCAACACGGCCTTCTACGGGGCCATGGAGCAGGGGGACTTCGACACGCTGTCGGCGCTCTGGCTCGAGGACGAGATCTCCTGCGTCCACCCCGGGTGGCCGGTGCTCTCGGGACGGGGCGAGGTGCTGCGTTCGTACGCGCTGATCATGTCGCACACCGAGTACATCCAGTTCTTCCTCACCGACACCAAGGTGGCCCTCATAGGCGACACCGCCCTGGTCACGTGCACCGAGAACATCCTCAGCGGGGGGCCCTCCCAGGAGGCCGGGGAGCTGGGTCCGCTCGTCGGCCAGCTGGTCGTCGCCACGAATGTGTTCCGACGCACACCGCAGGGGTGGCGGCTGTGGTCCCACCACGGTTCTCCCGTCCTGACGGACTCCGATGACGAGGAAGAAGAGGGCTCCGACTGACCCCAAGGGCGGGGCCCGGGGTTCGTCGCAGGTAAATTCGAAGGTGGACGACGCCGACCGCACTCGGCGTAGGCCCATGGCCCCGGGGAGCCCCGGGACCGGAAGCACCTACGAAAGCAGGAGTGATTCGCGTGGATCGTGTCGCGCTGCGCGGCCTCAAGGCTCGCGGGCACCACGGCGTCTTCCCCCGGGAACGCGAAGAAGGCCAGACCTTCATCGTCGACCTCGTGCTGCACCTGGACACCCGCCCCGCGGCGGCCGGGGACGACCTGGCCAAGACCGTGCACTACGGGCTCGTCGCCGAGGAGGTCGTGGACGTGGTCCAGGGCGAGCCCGTCGACCTGATCGAGACGCTCGCCGAGCGGATCGCCCAGCAGTGCCTCAAGCACGAGGCGGTGGCACAGGTGGAGGTCGTCGTCCACAAGCCGGACGCGCCCATCACCGTCCCCTTCGACGACGTCACCATCACGATCACCCGGAGCCGCGCATGAACAACGGACTGAACGCCCAGAGCGACCCCACGGTCCAGCCCGTGCCCGCCTCCGTCATGGAAGCGGTCGACGCGGCGGACGTCACCCTGTCCAACCCCAGGTGGGCCGTCGTCGCGCTCGGCGCGAACCTCGGCAACCGCCTGGACACCCTCCAGGGCGCCATCGACGCCCTCGGCGACACCCCGGGGCTGCGGGTCAAGGCCGTCTCCCCCGTCTACGAGACGGAGCCGTGGGGCGTCGAGCCCGGCTCGCAGCCCTCGTACCTCAACGCCGTCGTCGCGCTGAAGACCACCCTGCCGCCCTCCTCGCTGCTGGAGCGGGCCCACGCCATCGAGGAGGCCTTCGACCGGGTCCGCGAGGAGCGCTGGGGACCGCGCACGATCGACGTCGACATCGTGACGTACGCCGACGTGGTCTCCGACGACCCCGTCCTCACCCTCCCGCACCCCCGGGCGCACCTGCGGTCCTTCGTCCTGGCCCCCTGGCACGACATCGACGCCGAGGCGCAGCTGCCGGGCCGCGGGCCCGTCGCGGAGCTGCTGGGCACGATCGGCCTGACCGGGGTCACGGCGCGCCCCGACCTGGAACTCCGCCTGCCGGAGTAGCCGTTAGCTTGGGCGTACCAGTCACCGAGTGGGGATGTGCACGTGAAGCAACTGAGGCCGGCGGTCCTGGCGGGCATCTTCGTGATCGCCGGCGTGCTGTCCTGGGCGGGCGCCCGCCTGTGGAACGCGTACGGCACCCTGCCGGGCGTGCCGCTGGCCGCGCCGATCGTGCTGGCGGTGATCGCCGCCGTGCTGTTCGCGACGGCCCTGTCGATGCGGGCCCGCCTGAAGGCCCAGCGCGAGCGCCGGCCGGGGGCGAAGGGCGTGGAGCCGCTGATGGCGGCCCGGGCGGTGGTCTTCGGCCAGGCCAGCGCCCTGGTGGCGGCCCTCGTCTCCGGCATCTACGGCGGCGTCGGCGTCTTCCTGCTGACCGACGCCATGGACGTCCCCGCCCGCCGCGACCAGGCCTGGTACGCGGGCGGGTCGGTGCTCGCCGGGGCCGCCGTGATCGCCGCCGCCCTCTTCCTGGAGCACGTCCTGAAGCTCCCCGAGGACGACGACCCGGGCAAGGCCCCCGCCACGGCCTGAGCGGCCCGCGGCTCAGCCGTAGCGGTGTCCCAGCCACTCCCAGAGCCGGCGGCCCGGGCCGGGCCCGTGGTCCTCCCAGTCGCAGAACTGGAGGTCCGCGAGGACACCCTCGGAGGCGAACAGCGTCACCTCGCCGTCGTGGCCGCCGTCCGGGGCGATCAGCGACGCCCCAGCCACCGGGCCGAAGCGCCGGCCCGTCGGCGCCGCCGCCACGGCGTCCGTGTCCACGCTCAGGTAGACGCAGGGGCAGGCGCAGCCGCTGTCGCGCATCCGCGCGTACGGGATCTGCGCCCGCAGGGCCCCGTGGAGGTCGGACGCGCCGTCGAGCAGCAGCTCCAGCGTGCGCCGGACGTCCTCGCCGAGCGGCTCCCAGACGATCGGGGCACCGGCCCGGTCCGGCACCGGCTCAGCGCGCCATGATGAGGCTCATGGCCTCGTTGCGGGTCGCGGGGTCGCGCAGCTGGCCGCGGACCGCCGAGGTGATCGTCTTCGCGCCGGGCTTGCGGACCCCGCGCATGGTCATGCACATGTGCTCGCACTCGATGACCACGATGCAGCCGCGCGGGTCGAGGATCTCCATCAGGGAGTCGGCGATCTGCGTGGTCAGCCGCTCCTGGACCTGGGGACGGCGGGCGAAGACGTCGACCAGCCGGGCCAGCTTCGACAGACCGGTGATCTTGCCGTCGGTCGACGGGATGTACCCCACGTGCGCCACGCCGTGGAAGGGCACCAGGTGGTGCTCGCAGCTCGACATGACCTCGATGTCCTTCACCAGGACCATCTCGTCGTGGCCGAGGTCGAAGGTCGTCGTCAGGACCTCTTCCGGCTTCTGGTAGAGGCCGGCGAATATCTCCCTGTACGCCCGGGCCACGCGCGCCGGGGTCTCCAGCAGGCCTTCGCGGTCCGGGTCCTCGCCGACCGCGATCAGGAGCTCGCGGATCGCCGCCTCGGCGCGCTTCTCGTCGAACTCCCCGATCGTGCCCTCGCCACCGGTCAGGGTCACTGGGTCGGTCATCTCATCCTCGTTCCTGTGCGCACACGCGGCTTCGTACAAATGTGCCGCGCCCCCCAGGCTAGAACCTGGGGGGCGCGGCTTCCATTCCGGGTGGGTCAGGCTTCGGGGCGGTCCTCCGGAGCCACCTCGATGCCCTTCTCCGTGGAGACCGGCGCGGCCGCGGCCGTGCCGTTCGCGGAGTTCGTCAGCTGGAGCTCCTTGGGAGAGAGCACCGGCGGACGGGTGGAGGGGGTACGGCGGGCGGAACCGGTCCACGCCGGGCGGGCCGGGCGCTTCACGATCGTGGAGAAGATCTCGGCGATCTCCTCCTTGCCCAGCGTCTCCTTCTCCAGGAGCGCGAGGACGAGGTTGTCCAGGACGTCCCGGTTCTCGACCAGGATCTCCCAGGCCTCGTTGTGCGCGGTCTCGATGAGCTTCTTGACCTCTTCGTCGACCAGCGCCGCGACCTCTTCCGAGTAGTCCCGCGGGTGCGACATCTCGCGGCCCAGGAACGGCTCGGTGTTGTCCCCGCCGAACTTGATCGCGCCGAGGCGCTCGGTCATGCCGTACTGGGTGACCATCGCGCGGGCCGTCGCCGTGGCCTTCTCGATGTCGTTCGCCGCGCCCGTGGTGGGGTCGTGGAAGACCAGTTCCTCGGCCGCGCGCCCGCCCAGCATGTAGGCGAGCTGGTCGAGCATCTCGTTGCGCGTGGTCGAGTACTTGTCCTCGTCGGGCAGGACCATGGTGTAGCCCAGGGCCCGGCCGCGGGACAGGATCGTGATCTTGTGGACCGGGTCGGAGTTCGGGGAGGCCGCCGCGACCAGGGCGTGTCCGCCCTCGTGGTACGCGGTGATCTTCTTCTCCCTGTCCGACATGATCCGGGTCCGCTTCTGCGGGCCCGCCACGACGCGGTCGATCGCCTCGTCCAGCATGTGGTTGTCGATCAGCTTCTTGTCCGAGCGGGCGGTCAGCAGGGCCGCCTCGTTCAGGACGTTGGAGAGATCGGCACCCGTGAAGCCGGGGGTGCGGCGGGCGACGGCCGAGAGGTCGACGTCCGGTGCGACCGGCTTGCCCTTCTGGTGGACCTTGAGGATCTCCAGACGGCCCTGCATGTCCGGGCGGTCGACCGCGATCTGGCGGTCGAAGCGGCCCGGGCGCAGCAGCGCCGGGTCGAGGATGTCCGGGCGGTTGGTGGCGGCGATCAGGATGACGCCGCCCTTCACGTCGAAGCCGTCCATCTCGACCAGCAGCTGGTTGAGGGTCTGCTCGCGCTCGTCGTGGCCGCCGCCGAGACCCGCACCGCGGTGCCGGCCGACGGCGTCGATCTCGTCGACGAAGACGATCGCCGGCGCGTTGGCCTTGGCCTGCTCGAACAGGTCGCGGACACGCGAGGCACCGACGCCGACGAACATCTCGACGAAGTCGGAACCGGAGATCGAGTAGAAGGGAACGCCGGCCTCGCCCGCGACGGCACGCGCGAGCAGGGTCTTGCCGGTGCCGGGCGGGCCGTAGAGCAGCACGCCCTTGGGGATCTTGGCACCGACGGCCTGGAACTTCGCCGGCTCCTGGAGGAACTCCTTGATCTCGTGGAGTTCCTCGACGGCCTCGTCCGAACCCGCGACGTCGGCGAACGTCGTCTTCGGGGTGTCCTTGGTGATGAGCTTCGCCTTGGACTTGCCGAAGTTCATGACCCGGGAGCCGCCGCCCTGCATCTGGTTCATCAGGAACAGGAAGACGACGACGATGAGGACGAAGGGCAGGAGCGAGAGCAGCACGCTCAGGAACGGGCTGGTCTTGTCCGGCGTGACGGAGTAGCCGTCCGGGATCTGACCGGCTTCGTACTTGGTCTGGAGGTTCTGGGCGAGCTGGACGCCCTGATCCCCGATGTAGTTGGCCTGGAACTTGGTGCCGCTGTTGTTGCCGAGCTTCTGGCCCTTCTTCAGCTCGATCTTGATCATCTGGCTGTCACCGGTGGTCAGCTTGGCGCTGTCCACCTGGCCACTGTTGATCGCCTTGATGACCTCGCTGGTCTCCACCGACTTGTAGCCGCCGCCGGAGCCGACGACGTTCATCAACACGACCACGGCGAGGACGGCCAGCACGATCCACATGACCGGCCCACGGAAGTATCGCTTCACGTCCATCCATACGGGGCGCCAGGCACCCCGTCCCTCCTGCCCGTAGGTAAATGCTGCTGTGAGTAAAGACTGTTCTTCGGAATGTACCCCTGAATTGTCACCCGCGGCCTCGTGGGACGGCTGACAGACCCGCCTTCCCAAGCTCCAACGTCGGGGACCGCCCCCGGGTTCCCCGGGGGCGACACCGGTGACGGCCGGGGTCAGCCGCCGTAGACGTGCGGGGCGAGCGTGCCGACGAACGGCAGGTTGCGGTACTTCTCCGCGTAGTCGAGGCCGTAGCCGACGACGAACTCGTTCGGGATGTCGAAGCCGACCCACTCGACGTCGATGGCGACCTTCGCGGCCTCGGGCTTGCGCAGCAGCGTGACGACCTTCAGGGAGGCCGGCTGGCGGGAGCCCAGGTTCGACAGCAGCCAGGACAGGGTCAGGCCCGAGTCGATGATGTCCTCGACGATCAGGACGTGCTTGTCCTTGATGTCGGTGTCGAGGTCCTTGAGGATCCGCACCACGCCCGAGGACTGGGTCCCGGCGCCGTACGAGGACACCGCCATCCAGTCCATGGTGAGCGGGGTGGACAAGGCGCGCGCCAGGTCCGCCATCACCATCACGGCGCCCTTGAGCACACCGACGATGAGCAGGTCCTTGCCCGCGTACTCCGCGTCGATCTTCGCGGCCAGCTCGGCCAGCTTCGCGTCGATCTCTTCCTTGGTGATGAGCACCGACTGGAGGTCGTTGCCCATGTCCTTCTCGTCCACCCGCATCACTTTCGTTGTCGGCCGGGGCTCCGGGGGGTGTCCCCGGAGGACTCAGCCGTGTCTCAGCACCAATCAGCCCTGCCGGATGACAAGTCTGCCACCCTGCCGCTGGGCCTCGACGCGGCCGGGCAGGTTGATGGCGCCCTGGCCCCGCCATCCGGTGATGAGGCGGTCGACTTCCTCGATGTGCCGGGCGAAGAGGGAGCCGGCGGGCGAGCCCGCGGCGACGACGGCCCGGCGCAGCACCCGGCGGCGGACGGCGGGGGGCAGCGCGTACAGCTTGGCGCACTCCAGGCGGCCGTCCTCGTCGCGCACCCCCGCCTCGGCGTCGGCGGCCCACGCGTCGAGGGCGTCGGCGTCGTCCCGGGAGAGCTGTGCGGTACGGGCGAGCGCTTCCACGACTCCCTTGCCGAGCGCCTTCTCGAGGGCGGGCAGTCCCTCGTGGCGCAGCCGGGAGCGGGTGTAGGCGGGGTCGATGTTGTGCGGGTCGTCCCAGACCGGCAGGGACTGGACCATGCAGGCCTTGCGGGCGGTCTGCCGGTCCACCTGGAGGAAGGGGCGCCGGTAGCGCTTGGTGCGGCCGGGGGCCCCCGGGCCGCCCGAGGCCTCCGCCATGCCGGAGAGCGAGCGGATGCCGGAGCCGCGGGCGAGGCCCAGCAGGACGGTTTCCGCCTGGTCGTCACGGGTGTGGCCGAGCAGCACCGCGCAGGCCCCCAGCCGGTCGGCGGCCTCGTCCAGGGCGGCGTACCGGGCGTCGCGGGCGGCGGCCTCGGGTCCGCCGTCGCGGCCGACGCGCACGGCGACGGACTCCACCGGGTCGAGGCGGAGCGCGGTCATGCGGGAGACGACCTCCGCGGCGCGCAGGTCGGAGCCGGGCTGGAGGCCGTGGTCGACGGTGATGCCGCCGGCCCGGACGCCGAGCTTGGGCGCCTCGAAGGCGAGGGCGGAGGCGAGCGCCATGGAGTCCGCGCCGCCGGAGCAGGCGACGAGGACGAGCGGCTGGGTGCCGGCCGTGGCGCGGGGTGCGGGACTGTCGGTGAGGTCGGTGAGGACGTCGTGGAGTACGCGGCGGACCGCCAGGCGTATCGCCGCGACCGCAGGATGGGGACCCATGTCCGGTGCCCTTCGTGGAGTTCGGATGCTCGGAGGCTTCGGGTGTTGCGCCGGGGAAGATGCGGAATGTCACTCAGAGTGCGTCGATGGTGACAGAACCGAGCCGTTCCCTGAGCATCGCACGCCCTTCCACGGCCCACGGTCCCTCGGAAGGGTGATGCTGCTTCCCCCAGTGAGACATGTTTACGCCTCCTGTTTCACCTTTCTCCGGTGTCCGCGCCCCCCTTGCGGTGCACCCGGGCCACCCACTCGGCGGGGCGGGCGATCTCGGCCTTGGTCGGCAGCGTGTTGGGCGAGGTCCACACCCGGTTGAAGCCCTCCATGCCGACCTGGCCGACGACGGCCCGGACGAAGCGCTCGCCGTCGCGGTACTGGCGCAGCTTGGCGTCCAGGCCCAGCAGCTTGCGCAGGGCGGCGTCGAGGCGGCCCGCGCCGCTGGCCCGGCGCTGCTGGAACTTCTCCCGGATCTCGGCGACGGAGGGCACCACGTCGGGGCCGACCCCGTCCATGACGAAGTCGGCGTGGCCCTCCAGCAGGGACATGACGGCGGTGAGCCGGGCGAGCACCTCGCGCTGCTCCGGGGTCTGGACGAGTTCGACCAGCGAGCGCCCTTCGTCGCCGCGCTCGCCGTCGGCACGGGCTCCGGCGAAGGACTGGACGGCCTCGCGCAGCCGTTCGAGGACGGCTCCCGGTTCGAGTTCGGTGGCGCCGAGGAACGTCTGGATCTCGCCCTCCAGGTGGGCGCGCAGCCAGGGCACCGCCGTGAACTGGGTGCGGTGCGTCTCCTCGTGCAGGCAGACCCAGAGCCGGAAGTCGTGCGGGCTGACCTCCAGCTCGCGCTCGACGTGCACGATGTTCGGCGCGACGAGCAGCAGCCGGCCGCCGGTGGCGGCGCCGCCCGGCAGGTCGGGGCCGCCGGGCGCGAAGGTCTCGTACTGGCCGAGCACCCGGGAGGCCAGGAAGCTCAGCAGCATGCCCAGCTCGACGCCGGTGACCTTGCCGCCGACCGCGCCGATGACGGCGCCGCCGGGGGTGGCCGCGCGGCGGTCCTGCATCTTGCCGAGCAGCGGGCCGAGCAGTTCGCGGAAGCCCGCGACGTTGGCCCTGACCCAGCCGGCCCGGTCGACGACGAGGACGGGGGTGTCGGGGAGGGGTGACCCCTCCGGCATCATCCGGGTGAACGCGCGCACGTGCTCCTCGGAGGTCCTGGCGTGCCGGCGCAGTTCCGCCACCACGGCCCGGGCCTCGTCGCGGCTGACCTCCGGACCCGGCCTCACCAGCCGGGTCGCGGTCGCCACCGCGAGGTTCCAGTCGACCATCTCCGCACCACCGATGCTCGTCATGCGTCAACGGTACGTGGACCCGCGCCGCGGCGGATCCCCCTGGAGGTCAGGGGGTGGCGGCGACGGCCGCGGCCAGCTTGTCGAGGCCCTTCTCGGCAGCGGCCTTGTCGGGGGTGTTCGACGCCAGGAAGGCGAAGGCCAGGAGCCGCCCGGACGGGTCCACGACGGTGCCGGCGAGGGAGTTCACCCCGTTCAGGGTGCCCGTCTTGGCGCGCACCAGGCCGGCCGCCGGGGAGGTCGCGGTGTTGCGGGCGCGCAGGGTCCCGGTGAAGCCGGCGACGGGCAGTCCGGTGAGGACCGGCCGCAGCTCGGGGTGGCGGGGGTCGGCGGCCTTGGCGAGGAGGGCCGTCAGGTGGCGGGTGCTGAGCCGGTCGGCCCGGTTGAGGCCGCTGCCGTCGGCGAAGCGGGAGCCGGTGAGGTCGAGGCCGAGGGAGGCCAGCTTCTCGGTGACGGCCTTCTCGGCGCCCTCGAAGCTGGCGGGCTGCCCCGCGGCGAGGGCGGTCTGGCGGGCGAGGGCCTCGGCGATGTCGTTGTCGCTGTTGGTCAGCATCCGCTCGACGAGCCCGGCGAGGGGGGTGGAGAGGGTGGTGGCCAGCGGCTGGGCCCCGGCGGGGGCCTTCGCCTTGGCGGGTTCGCCGCCCACCTTGATGCCGCGGTCGCGCAGCAGGGCGGCGAAGGCGCGGGCGGTGTCCTTGGAGGGGTCGCCGGTGCGCGCGACGGGTCCGGAGGTGGAGTCGTCGGGGCGTCCCTCGTCGGCGGTGAGGGCGGTGACGGGGGCGATGTTGGTGTTGTCGTTGAGGGGGTGGAGGACGGCGCCGGTGTAGAGGGAGTCGTCGTAGCCGAGGGTCACGGTGTCGGTGCCGGCGGCCTTGAGCGCCTGGGCGGTGTCGGCGGCGAGGGCCACGAGGCTGCCGCCGGATCCGGCGGGGCTCTTCTTCTTGGCGGTCAGGGACGGGTCGCCGCCGCCGACCAGGACGATCTCCCCGGGCCCGGCGCCCGGGGTCACGGTGGTCCGGATGCGGTGTTCGGGGCCGAGGGCGGCCAGGGCCGCGCTCGCGGTGGCGATCTTGACGGTGGAGGCCGGGGTCATGGCCTCGCCCGCGCCCGACTCGTAGAGCACCTGGCCCGTCGCGGTGTCGACCACCGAGGCCCCGCGCACCGTGCCCAGCGCGGGGTCCGCCAGCAGGGGCGCCAGGGCCCCGGCGAGCGTGCCGCCGCCGGCGGGCGCGGCGTTCGCGGTGCGCGGGGCTAGCCCGGCCAGGACGCCGGGGGCGCTGGGCGCGGTCCGCGGCAGGCCCCCGGCGGCGTGATCTGCGCCACCCGTGCCGCTCCAGGAGGCGGCCCTGTCCCGCTCGGCCTTACGCTGGCCGGAGTCCCATGGACCGGCGGCGGCCACCGTCACCGCCGAGAGGGCGAGGCCGGCGACGGCCGACCCCGCGATGAGCTGCCACGTCTTGACCAATGGCACCTCGGACCAGCCCCTTTCGCGATCACACATATGCGTGAGGGACACTTAACCACTGCGTCTTGCCGCGAGCATGGCACCCCACCCGGCTGGGGGTACCACCCAGCGGTAGCCGGGGGAGGGCTGGGCCGGACGCGCTATCACTCGAAGCAGTCAAGCTTCGGCACGAGGCCGGAGCTGATCATGGAGGAGCAGGACGTGGAGTTCGACGTCACCATCGAGATCCCCAAGGGTTCGCGGAACAAGTACGAGGTGGACCACGAGACCGGCCGGATCCGTCTGGACCGTCGCCTCTTCACCTCGACCAGCTACCCGACGGACTACGGCTTCGTCGAGAACACCCTCGGCGAGGACGGCGACCCGCTGGACGCGCTGGTCATCCTGGACGAGCCGACCTTCCCGGGCTGCCTGATCAAGTGCCGCGCGATCGGCATGTTCCGCATGACGGACGAGGCGGGCGGCGACGACAAGCTGCTGTGCGTGCCGGCGTCCGACCCGCGTGTCGAGCACCTGCGCGACATCCACCACATCTCCGAGTTCGACCGCCTGGAGATCCAGCACTTCTTCGAGGTCTACAAGGACCTGGAGCCGGGCAAGTCCGTCGAGGGCGCGAACTGGGTCGGCCGCACCGAGGCCGAGGCCGAGATCGAGGCCTCGTACAAGCGCCTGGAGGCGCAGGGCGGCCACCACTGAGGCTCCGCGACGCCCGTCCGCAGCGGGCGGCACCCCCACACCGGGGGCGCCGCCCGCTGCGGCGTTCCCGGCCCCGCGACCCGTCCGGCCCCACCGGGAGCGCACGTGCCGCGGGTCCGGCCTTCTTTCGCCACGGACGAAACGATTCCGCATACTGATACCGCCAGGTGATCAAGGGTGGGAGGATGCGTGGCGCAGGCCGAAGGGCCCGGTCCCGAGGACCGGAAGCCGAAGTCCGACGAGGCGCGCAGCGCGTTCACCGCCCCGCCCGGGATGGAACCCGAGGTTCCGGACGACGACCAGCCGACCTCCGAGTTCGCCGTCCCCGACGGCATGGGCCCCGACGCGTTCCCCGCCGAGCCCGAGGGCTCCGCCTTCGCCACCCCGGCCACCTACAGCGCCAGCCACTCCCCGCCCGCCCACACCCCCCTCCCGGCCCCCGGCTTCCCCGTCTCCTCCCCCTGGCAGGACCGGATGCGCACCATGCTGCGCATGCCGGTGGACGTCCGCCCCGTGCCCGAGCCGGTCCAGAAGCAGAGCGAGTCCGGCCCCGCCGTGGGCCGCGTGCTCGACCTCACCCTGCGCATCGGCGAGCTGCTGCTCGCGGGCGGCGAGGGGGCCGAGGACGTGGAGGCCGCGATGTTCGCGGTGGCCCGCTCCTACGGGCTCGACCGCTGCGAGCCCACCGTCACCTTCACCCTGCTGTCGATCACCCACCAGCCCTCCCTGGTGGGGGACCCCGTCTCCGCGAACCGCACGGTGCGCCGCCGCGGCACCGACTACACCCGCCTCGCCGCCGTCTTCCGGCTGGTGGCCGACATCAGCACGCCCGACGTCGAGGTCTCCCTCGAGGAGGCCTACCGCCGCCTCGCCGTGATCCGCCGCAACCGCCACCCGTACCCCACCTGGGTGCTCACCGCCGCCGCCGGACTGCTCGCCGGGGCCGCCTCCACCCTCGTCGGCGGCGGGGTGACCGTCTTCTTCTGCGCCGCCCTCGGCGCCGTCCTCGGCGACCGCCTGGCCTGGTACTTCGCCGGCCGCGGGCTGCCGGAGTTCTACCAGTTCGTCGTCGCGGCGATGCCCCCGGCGGCGATCGGCGTGGCCCTGAAGATCGCCGAGTTCGACGTCCGCGCCTCCGCCGTGATCACCGGCGGCCTGTTCGCGCTGCTGCCCGGACGGGCCCTGGTCGCGGCCGTCCAGGACGGCCTGACCGGCTTCTACATCACCGCCTCCGCCCGCCTGCTGGAGGTGATGTACCTGTTCATCGGGATCGTGGTCGGCGTACTGGTCGTGATCTACGTGGGCCTCCAGTTCGGCGCCTCGCCGAACCCGGACGAGGTGCTCCAGATCCCGCACCGGCCGGTGCTCCAGATCTTCGCCTCGATGGTCCTGGTGTTCACCTTCGCGATCCTGCTCCAGCAGGAGCGCTCCACCGTGTGGATCGTGACCCTCAACGGCGGGGTCGCCTGGGTCACCTTCGGCGCGCTGCGGGCCGCGGAGCTGCCGCCGGTGCCGTCCACGGCCATCGCGGCCGGGCTGGTGGGCCTGTTCGGGCAGCTCTTCTCCCGCTACCGGTTCGCCTCCGCCCTGCCGTACGTGACGGCGGCCATCGGGCCGCTGCTGCCGGGCTCGGCCACGTACTACGGGCTGCTCTCGATCGCCGAGAACCGGCTGGACGCGGGGCTCGCCTCGCTCACCAACGCCGCCGCCATCGCCCTCGCGATCGCGGTCGGGGTGAACCTCGGCTCGGAGACCTCCCGGCTCTTCATGCGGATCCCCGGCGCGGGCAGCGCGGCCAAGCGGGCCGCGGCGAAGCGCACCCGCGGCTTCTGAGGCGCCCCCCGGCGCCCGGGTACGCGTACGCCCCGGAGACGGGCCGTCTCCGGGGCGCAAGGGGCTCTGGCGGGGCCGTCAGCGCTTGGCGTGGCGGCCGCGCTGGCCGGGGGCCGGCGGCTGCTGGTCCTGCTGCGGGTACCCGGGCTGCTGCGCGGGGGCCTCGGCCGCGTCGGTCTTCTTGGTCCTGCGGGACTTCAGCACCTCGAAGACCACCGGGATCACGGAGATCAGCACGATGCCGATGAAGATCGCCTCGACGTTCTTCTTGATGACCTCGAACTGGCCCAGCTGGTAGCCGAGGCAGGTGACACCCGCACCCCAGAGGACGCCGCCGATGATGTTGAAGGTCAGGAAGGTCCGGTACCTCATCGCGCCGGCGCCCGCCACCATCGGCGCGAACGTGCGGATCAGCGGCACGAAACGGGCCAGCACGATCGCCTTGGGGCCGTGCTTCTCCATGAAGTCGTGCGCCGCGTCCAGGTTCTCCCGCTTGAACACCTTGCTGTTCGGCCGGTTGAACAGCTTCGGGCCGAAGAACTTGCCGAGCAGGTATCCCACCTGGTCGCCGAGGATCGCGGACGCCGCGATCATCGTGCAGACCAGCCACAGCGGCTGGGTGATGTCGCCGCTGGCGACGAACAGACCGCCGGTGAACAGCAGGGAGTCGCCGGGCAGGAACGCGAAGAAGCCCGATTCCGCGAAGACGATGACCAGGATGCCGATCAGGCCGAATTGCCCGATCAGGTACTCCGGGGACAGCCACTCGGGGCCGAGGGCAAGCGTGTAGAGGGGTTCCACGTTTCCGGGCTCTCCTGGATCAGGGGGACGTCTGCGGTGGGGGACGCGACGAGGCAGGCGGTCTCAATTATGAACGCACACCGCCCCCACCGGGTTCCAGGGACCGGAGGGGGCGGTATCGGGAAAGGAGCGGTTACGCCTTGCGCACCGCGTTCGCCGTGATCGCGTCCCGCAGGTGCTCGGCGACGCCGGCCCCCATCGAGTCGTAGTACGCCTTGAAGCGCTCGTCCGCGACGTACATGTCACCCAGGCAGGTGTGCATCTCGTACGGGCAGTCGTAGTACCACTTCCCGATGTGCAGGCGGTGCTCCTCGGCCAGGTCCATGGCCGCCTCGCCCTCGGCCGGTGCGCCGTCCGCCACCAGGGCCGCGTAGCGGGCGCCCCAGTCGGCGACCTCGTCCTGGATCCGCTTCCAGTCGTCCTTGGTGTACGTGGCGGCCCGGCGCTGCGACTCGGCGTAGGCCTCCGTGCCGCCCCAGCGCTGCTCGGCCTCCTCGGCGTACTGCTCGGGGTCCTTGTCCCCGAAGACCTCGAACCGCTCCTCGGGCGTGAGGTTGATGCCCATCTTCTTCGCCTCCATGGCGTGCTCAACGGCCTTGGCCATCTGCTGGAGCCGGGCGATCCGCTCGGACAGGAGGGCGTGCTGCCAGCGCAGGTGCTCCCTCGGGTCCGATGTCGGATCGTCCAGCAGGACCGCGACCTCGTCGAGCGGGAAGCCGAGCTCCCGGTAGAACAGGATCTGCTGCAGCCGGTCCAGGTCGGCGTCGTCGTAACGCCGGTGTCCCGCGCCGCTGCGGCCGCTCGGGGAGAGCAGGCCGATCTCGTCGTAGTGGTGCAGGGTGCGCACCGTCACTCCGGCGAAACCGGCGACCTGGCCCACGGAGTAGCCCATCGCTTTCCGCTCCTCTGGTTGGGTACGCCCTCCACTGTGGTTCCTCACGCCGCGTGAGGTGCAAGTCCTCTTCCCGAAGAGGGGCAGCGGCGGGGGGTCAGCCCATCGCCTTGGTGCCGTCCAGGGACTCCCGGATGATGTCGGCGTGGCCCGCGTGCCGGGCGATCTCCTCCACCAGGTGCAGCAGCATCCAGCGCATCGAGACCTTGCCGTTCTCGGGGAACCAGGGCGCGGGGGGCAGCGGGAAGCTGTCGTCCAGGCTGGGGACGGCCGCGATGAAGGCCTCCGTCTCCTCCCGGACCCCGTCCCAGAAGGCCAGCAGGCCGGGGACGGTCTCGTCGCCGAGCAGCCGGAAGCCGTCGGCGTAGTCCCGGCGGTCGCGCATGATCTCGTTCTCCCGCCGCTGCGCCATCCGCAGCCAGCCGAGCTCCATCTCGGCCACGTGCTTGAGCAGCCCGGACAGGGACAGCTCGCTGGCGCTCGGCCGGCTCGCCGCCTGCTCCTCGGTCACCCCCTCCAGGGCCTCCCGGATCGCCCGGCGCTGGGCCTCGACGAAGGTGAGGAGCGTGCCGCGCTCGTCGCCCGGGACCTCTTCGGAAAGCTGAGCCATGACCAACCGCCTTTGTCCGTGTGCTGCGTGCCGTCTGCTGCTGACGAGAAACACGTTACGGCGGCTTGCGGTCAGCCTCTGTCCTCAATCGCCGCCCGGGACGGATCCCCTCGTACCCCCGCGCGTCCCGCCTAGAACGGGAACTGCGTGCGGCCGTGCTGGACCGAGATCCACTTCTGGGTGGTGAAGGCCTCCACCGTCGCCTCGCCGCCCAGCCGTCCGAGCCCCGAGGCCTTCTCGCCGCCGAAGGCCGCGAGCGGCTCGTCGCCGATGGTGGAGTCGTTGACGTGGATCATGCCCGTCTCGATGCGCCGCGCGAAGCGGACCCCGCGCTCCACGTCGCGGGTGTGCACGGCGCCGCTCAGCCCGTACGGGGTGGCGTTGGCCAGGCGTACGGCCTCCTCCTCGCCGTCGAAGACCACCAGCAGGGCGACGGGGCCGAAGATTTCCTGGCGCAGCAGCGGGGAGTCCTCCGGGAGCCCGGCGAGGACGGTCGGCTCCACCAGGTTGCCGCGCGTAGACCCCCGTACGAGCACCCGCGCCCCGGATTCCACGGCGCGGTCCACGAGCGCGGTCAGGGCGTCGGCCTGGAAGGAGTTGATGAGGGGGCCGATGTGGGTGTCGGCCTCGCGGGGATCGCCGGTCTTCAGGGCCCGCACGCGGGCGGTGAACTTCTCGGTGAACTCCTCGGCGAGGACCGCGTCGACGAGGATCCGGTTGGCCGCCATGCAGACCTGACCCTGGAAGACGAAGCGGCTGAAGACGGCCGCGTCCACCGCGTAGTCGACGTCGGCGTCGTCGAGGACGACCAGGGCGCTGTTGCCGCTCAGTTCGAGGACGGTGCGCTTGAAGTGGCGGGCGGCGACCGAGCCGACGTGGCGGCCGGTGCGGTCGGAGCCGGCGAAGGAGATGACCTTGGGGACGGGGTGGGTCAGGATCGCGTCGCCTATCTCGGCGATGTCCGTGACCAGCACGTTCAGCAGTCCGGCCGGCAGGCCCGCGTCCTCGAAGATCTTGGCGATGATCCCGCCGCCGGCCACCGGGGCGTTCTGGTTCGGCTTGATCACGACCGCGTTGCCCAGGGCCAGGGCCGGGGCGACCGACTTCAGGGTGACCAGGAAGGGGAAGTTGAAGGGGCTGATGACGGCCACCACGCCGACCGGGAGGCGCTGGACCCGGTTCTCCTTGCCCTCGACCGGCGAGGGGAGGATGCGGCCCTCGGGGCGGACGGCCAGCTGCACCGCCTCGCGCAGGAACTCCATCGCGAGGTGGACCTCGTACTCGGCCTTGGGACGGGTCCCGCCGAGCTCGTCGATCATCGCCTCGACGATCTCCTTGCGGCGCTCCTCCGTGATGCGCAGGGCGCGCTCCAGGACGGTGCGTCTCGCGTGGGGGCCGGTGGCCGCCCAGTCCCGCTGGGCCCGCTCGGCCGCGCGGTAGGCCTGGTCGACCTGCTCGACGGTGGCCACGGTGATGGCCGCGAGCTTCTCCCCGTTGTAGGGGTTGACGTCGATGATGTCCCACGAACCGGTGCCGGCCAGCCATTCGCCGTCGATGTACTGGTGAGCCAGGTCGGTGAATATGGACATGCCATCCCTTACTGCGAGCGCGCACCCGTGCGCTGCACCGGAGACCGATCGGTCATCTTCATGCACTGATCAGACGTCATAGTACGTGCGGATCAAGACAGTTGGAGCAGACCGCGCAGAAGGTCCCGGGTCTGCCCGGGGTCCGGGCAGTCGGCCTGGAGCCGCTCCATCGCCCGTGCGTACTGCGCCACTTCCTCTTCTTTGTCCAGGTAGAGCGCGCTGGTCAGCTGTTCCAGATAGACGATGTCCTGGAGGTCGGACTCGGGGAAGCGCAGCAGGGTGAAGGCTCCGCTCTCGCCCGCGTGGCCGCCGAAGGAGAAGGGCATCACCTGGAGCCGCACGTTGGGGCGCTGGCTGATCTCGATGAGGTGTTCGAGCTGGCCGCGCATCACGTCCCGGTCGCCGTACGGACGGCGCAGCGCGGCCTCGTCGAGGACCGCGTGGAAGACCGGGGCGTTCTCGGAGACCAGCACCTTCTGGCGCTCCAGCCTCAGCGCGACGCGGCGGTCGATCTCGGCGGCGCCGGCACCCGGCATGCCGCGGCGCACGACGGCCTGCGCGTACGCCTCCGTCTGCAACAGGCCGTGCACGAACTGCACTTCGTAGATGCGGATGAGGGAGGCGGCGCCCTCCAGCCCGATGTACGTCTGGAACCACCCGGGCAGCACGTCGCCGTAGCTGTGCCACCAGCCGGCCGCGTTGGCCTCGCGGACCAGGCCGAGCAGGGACTCCCGCTCGGCGCCGTCGGTGACCCCGTAGAGCGTGAGGAGGTCCTCCACGTCCCTGGCCTTGAAGCTCACCCTTCCCAACTCCAAGCGGCTGATCTTCGATTCGGATGCGCGGATCGAGTAGCCGGCCGCCTCACGGGTGATGCCGCGGGATTCTCGGAGTCGCCTGAGCTGTGAGCCCAGGAGGATGCGGCGCACCACAGAACCGCTGGCTTCTGCGGTCACTAGTACTGCCCTCCCCATCGCAAAGGTGTGCGCGTGGTGTGCGCGTGCGTGCCTCGGGGCCCCCGCACCCCGGTGCCGCAGTCTGCCACCAAAACGCATCGGCCCGTACTCGTTCTGTAACGGAATCCGGCGTCCCGGAAAAGAAGTCCGTAAGTATGCGTAGGAAGAAATGAGCAAGAACCGTCACGGGAGCGGACAGGTCCGGCGCGTGCACGTGCATCTGCCCTTGCATCCGGCTTCGGCATTCGGAACGATGGTGCCGCGCACCTGCGTGCTCTTCGCGCCGGCGCGGGACCCACCCCGCAGTTCTCTTTGGACGGAGCCGCCCGCTTCGTCCGCGAATCCCGGGAGTGCCTCGCATGGGGACGAATGGATCGACCATGCTCGAGCCGTTACGGCAGGGGCTGCCCCCGGTCGACCCCTCGGCCGTCTCCGGGTCCGCCTCCTGCGCCTTGCCCGCCCGCTTCGAAGCGGTGCGCGGCGCCCGCTCCTTCACCCGGTCCACCCTGTCGCAGTGGGGTCTGGACGAACGCTTCGACGACGTCTCCCTCGTCGTCTCCGAACTCGTCACCAATGCCCTGCGCCACGCCCTGCCGGACGAGGCGCGCCCCTGCGGGGCCGAGCCGGAGGCGGCGGTACGGCTGCACCTGATGCGGTGGAGCACGCGTCTGGTGTGCGCGGTGCGGGACCCGAGCGAGGAACGGCCGGGCGGCTCCTTCGCGCCGGAGCGCACGGACGAGAACTGCGACCTGGAGTCGGGGCGGGGGCTGTTCCTCGTGGACTCCTACAGCGACAGCTGGGGCTGGCACCCGCTCGCGGGTCGGCTGACCGGCAAGGTGGTCTGGGCGCTCTTCCTGCTGCCGGCCTGACCGCTCCGCATCCGCATCCGCTCGGCCCACTGGCCGGGACCGGTCACCCGACCGGTCCCGGCCAGTGCACGTGCATGGCTCGATCGGCGCTGTTCCTCAGGGGATCCGCGTCGGCCGTCTGCCGTTCTCGCGTCGGTCGGCGGCCCGGCGGCGGGTCGTCAGGTGGGACAGGGTGATCCGGTGATCAGGCGATCAGGTGGTCGAACTCGCCGTCCTTCACGCCCAGCAGCAGTGCCTCGATCTCGGCCGGCGTGTACACGAGCGCCGGTCCGTCCGGGAAGCGCGAATTGCGCATGGCGACATCGCCCCCGGGCAGCCTGGCGAACTCCACACAGGAACCCTGCGAGTTGCTGTGTCTGCTCTTCTGCCAGTTCAGCTCGTACAAGGAAGTGAGTTCTGCAGCTGCCATCCCGTTGTACGCGTGGTCCACAGGAAGCCCCCGATAGTGCAGATGTCAACTGCACCGGATCATAGCTGTGTTCCCCACCGCATGCATGGGCAGATGCACGTGCACGCGCGGTGCTCCGCCCCTCACTGTTGATCACCGATTGGGCCGGTTCAGGGCCGCAGCGCCTCCGACACCTCCTCCAGCGAGCCCAGCAGCTGCTCCGCCGCCCCGCGCAGGACCCCGGGCCCGGGCGCCTCCGCATCGGCCAGCAGCTCCCGGACCCCGTCCCACCGCGGGACCCGCCGCTCCCGCACCGCCCCCGCGCCCGCCCGCGTCGCCTCGCGCACCGCCCGCGCCAGCTCCGCCGCCCAGGGCACCGGGGCGTGGGACGGGTCGGGGAGGTGGGCCTCCAGCAGCATGGCGTTGCGGCCCAGCGCCGCGAGCGCGTCCCCCGCGCCCTCGGCCGCCGCCCGGGACAGTCCCCGGTGGCGCACCGGCTCCCCCTCCGCCCGTACGAGCGCCTCCTGCCAGGCGATCCGCGCGTCCCGGGCCGCCAGCAGGGCCTCCCGCACGTCGGCGCGCCGCGCCCCGGCCGGGTCGGCGTACTGCCCGAGCACGGCGGCCGCGTACCGCCCGTCGGCGGCGAGCCAGTCGGCGAGGCGGGTGCGCAGCCGCGGGGTCTCCCAGGCGGGGTAGACCGCGTAGGCGAGCATCGCCACGACCCCGCCGACGAGGGTGAGGGCGATCCGGTCGGGCACGGTCTGGTCCCAGCGCACGCCGCCCATGCCGAGCAGGAAGACCACGTACGCGGAGACGAAGAGCTGCGCGACGGCGTACCCGGTGCGCATCAGGACGTACATCAGCCCCGCACTGACCACCGCCAGCAGGCCCGACAGGTACATCCCCGGCTGCGCCAGCTGCACGATCGCGGTGGCCACGCCCACCCCGACCAGGGTCCCGGCGAAGCGGGCGACGGCCCGGGACCAGGTCTGCGTGAAGTCGGGCCGCATCACCATTACCGAGGCCATCGGCGCCCAGTACGCGTGCCCGAACGGCAGCGCGTGCCCGACGAGGTAGCCCGCGCAGGCCGCCGCCGTGACCCGCACGGCGTGCCGCAGCACGGGCGATCCGGGGCGCAGCTCGGCCCGTACGTCCTTCAGCACCAGCGGCACCAGGGCGGGCCGCAGCATGGCCTCGGCGGGGTCGGCGGTGCGCCCGGAGCGCGGCTCGGCCGTCTCCCGTACGTCGTCCAGCAGGGCGGCGAGCCTGCGCGCGGCCCGCAGCGGCGCGCCGGTGAACACCTCCGGCAGGTCGGGGGCCTTCAGCGCGGCCGCCGCCGGCCCGGGCAGGCGCAGGGGGTCCCCGTGGCGGATCGCGTGCGCGGCGGCGTCGAGCACCGCCCCGGCGGCGTCCAGCAGCTCCCGCACCCGTTCGCGCGCCGGGCCTTCGGCGGGGGCCCCGACGGCCGGGTCGGCGAGCGAGGCCAGCACGGGCCGGATCCGCTCCGCGAGCCCCCGCGCCCCGTGCAGCTCGGCGGGCCGCCGCCGGGCCTGCCGGACGGTGACGGCGGCGGCGGCGCGGGCCTTCATCAGGGGCGCCGGGTCGAAGGGGCAGAGGGGGTCGTGCCGCAGCCGGCGGGCGTAGTCCGCCTCGGCGGCGAGGGCGTCGGCCAGGGCGTCGCGCTGGGCGCCCCAGCGGCGGACGGGGAACAGCACGATCAGCAGCGCCTGCACCACCCCGCCGGCGGCGATCACGGCGGCGTGCCCGGCGGCCTGCGGAACGGAGGTCGGCAGGGTGACGGTGACCAGCATGATCGCCACGTTGCCGGAGGCGATGATCCCGGCGGTGGGCCCGGCCGCCCACAGCAGCCCGGCCGCGAAGGCCCAGGCGGCGAGGAGGAGCAGGAAGAGCCCGGTGTGGGAGGAGCCGACCAGGTACCCGGTGAAGGTCGAGACGGCCAGGGTCAGCCCGGAGGCGAGGGCGAGGGCGGGGCGCGGGCGCCAGCTCTGCTGGAAGGTGGCGATGGCGGCCATGAACGCCCCGAAGGCGGAACTGGCGGCGGCCCCGGGGCCCAGGAACGCCAGCCCGGCGCCGATGACGATCGCCAGCCCCACGGCGGCCCGTAAGGCGACGAGCGGCTCCAACCGTGCCCGCTCGACCGCCACGCCCGCCCGCGCGGTGTCCTTCAGCGCGCGGAGCCAGCCCATGGGACCGAGCGTAACGGCTGCCCCATTCCTCCGCCTTCGCCGCCTTCGCCCAGAACGGCCACGGGGGCCTACGCCTGCCGCCGGGGGCAGCCGCGGAGGGGGCGGGCCCAGGCGACCACCCCCAACCCCGCCAAGGGCACCAGAGCGGCCACCCGCCCGCCGGTGGGCGGTCCCGTCACCACGCCAGCACGATCACCGCCTACGAGACGGCAGCCCGCCAACGGCGAGAAGGGCGGACGCCAGGCCGCCCCCGGCGGGAGGGCGGCGGTCACCGGCGGGAGGGCGGCGGTCACCGGCGGGAGGGCGGCCCCTGGCCCACCGGAGGGCGTCCGCTCTCCACGGCAGCCGCCGAACCACAGTCACGCCACAGTCCCCCCCCCGTCCACTGGACGGCAGCCCGCCGACGCAGGGATGGCGGCAAGGCCGTCACCCACGCACGGGACGGCAATCGGCCGCCGACGGGAGGACACCCACCGGAGGGCGGTCCGACCGCCACGGCTGCACGGCCCGGAGGCCACCGGCGCACGGTCACGCCCACCGGACGGCGATCCGCCAACGGCGAGAAGGCTCCCCCGGCAACGGCACGCCAGCCCACCGCCGACGGGAAGGCGGTCGCCTGTCCACCGGGCGACCGCCCGCCACCGGCGGGAGGGCGGTCACCCGCCCGCCGGACGGCGGCGTGCCGACCGCAATCGGGCGCCGCTTCGGCGGCTACGGCAGGGCGGTCTTCCGGCCGCCGCCCACGTGGGCGGCGTCGGCGGCCGCCGTGCCGTCCTCCCAGCCCGCGTGGTCGGTGGCCCCGCGCAGCCGCGTGGTCGTGGTCCGGGGGAACATCTCGTCGGCCCGCGCGCCGACCGCCACGTCCCGGGCCACCAGGGCGGGCAGGTTGTCCGGCGCCTCGGTGGCCGTGTGCTCGGCGGTCTCGGCGAGCCGCCGCCCGAGCCGGCTGGCGTAGGCGAGCAGGAAAGACTGCCGGAAGGTCTTGGTCCGCTTTCGGCCGCCCGCCCGCTGGGCGGCCTCGGCCCGGGTCATCGCCGCCGTGCCCTGCACGAGCAGCGAGGTGTACAGCAGCTCCACCGCCTCCAGGTCGCTCTCGAAGCCGACCACCGTCGAGAACTCGAAGCCGCTGTTCCACACCGCTCGGCAACGGTTCGCGGTCGCCACCGCGTCCAGCAGCACCGCCTTGGCCTCCTCGTACGGCGGCTCGACCCCGATCCGGCACGCGCCGGGCACCTGCGCCGGGCCGCCGCCGCGCACCGCCAGCAGCGCCTCGTCCACCGTGTGCCGGGCCATCAGCTCCTGCGCCTTCGCGCTGAGCGCCTCCGCCTCTTCCGGGTACGTCGTCGCCTCGGCCTTCGCCAGCAGCGCCCGGATCCGCCCCAGCATGCGCGGCTCGATGTGGGCGTGCTCCGCGAGGGCGTCGGCCGGGTCACCGGGCAGCGGGCCCACCGGCTCGATGGACGGCAGCCGGATCAGCAGCCGGAACACCTCCAGGACGGCCGTGGCGAGGGTGAACCGGTCGGACCTCTCGCGGCGCGCGAGGCCGTCGGCGTACTCCTCGTCCGCCGTCCACCACACCTCGGGCGCACCCCACCGCTCCGGCAGCCGCGCGTACCGGCGCGCCTCGGCGGCGATCACGTCCTCGGCGATGCGCAGGTGCACGGGGTCGAGGTCCCGCCGCACCAGCCGCAGCACGTCGGCCGGCTGCCAGCCGCGCTCCCAGGCCTGTCGTACGTACGCCTCCCCGCGCGCGAGCAACTCCCGGCCGACTCCGCCCCACTGCCCGCCGTCGGCGGCGAGCACGGAGGCCCCGGTGTCGAGCCCGGCGTCGTCCTGGGCGTAAAGGGCGGCCGCGAAGGCCCGGTCGACGATCTCGGCACACTGACTCACCCCTTCAGCTTTACACGCCGGCCAAACGCCCCTCCCGGCGCGTACGAAGCCCCAGGAACCGGAGTGCCCCCCGGGCCCCGGGGCACAGCCCCAAGCGGGCCGGAACCCACCCGAGGAAGACCAGGGGGGCACAGCCCAGGGCAGCCAGGGCACAGCCCAAGAAGCCGGCGCGCACCCCCGGGGCCCCGGCCGCAGCCCCACGGGCGGCCGGGGCGCAGCCCAGGAAGGTGAGGGCCCAGCCCCACCGGAACGGGGGCGCAGCCCTACATGGGGGCCGGGACGCACCACCGGGGCCCCGGCCGCAACCCCACGGGAGGCGGGGGCACAACCCCGGGAGGCGGGGGCAGCCCCGGTGGCCTGGGCCCACCACCAGGGCCCCCGGCGCAGCCCTACGGGAGGTGAGGGCGCAGCCCCACGGCGATGGGGGCACAGCCCGGGGGGCGGGGGCACAGCCCCCGGGGGGCCGGGGCACAGCCCCCGGGGGGCCGGGGCACAGCCCCCAGGGAGCGGGCACAGCCCGGGGTCCGGGGCCCAGCCCCGAGGGGAACGGGGGCGCAGCCCCGAGGGGAACGGGGCACAGCCCCGGGGGAACGGGGCACAGCCCCGGGGGGCCGGGGCGGAGCCCCGGGGAACGGGCGAAGGGTGGGGAGGGGCCCGCACCGCGCAGCGGCCACCCCGCCCGGCACCGGCACCGGCACCCACGGCGCCCGAGCACGACCCCACACGGCTCGGGGCGCAACCCCACCCGGCCCGGGCGCAGCCAACGCGGCCCCGGGGCGCAGCCCCACAGCGGCCCGGGCCGCAGCCCCGGAAAACGGGCGGGGGGTGGGAACGGGCACGCACCCCGCAACCGCGGCCCCGCCCGCCCCCGGCACGGGACCGGCGCGCCCGCCCCGCCCACTGTCAGACCCCGGTGGGACACTCGCACTCGTGAGCGACCACCCCACCACCCCCTGGGCCCTCGCCGAAACCGCCGACGGCCAGTGGCACGCCACCCCCGTCCTCCCCGGAGCCCCCGCGCCCCGCGGCCCCCGCACCACCACCGCCACCCCCGCCGAGGCGATCCGCTCCGCCCCCGCCGGCACCCGCTGGATCTGGCGGTCCACCGCGGCCGTCTACCCCCGCCTCCTCGCCGCCGGCACCCGCGTCGAACGGTGCTACGACATCGAGGACGCCGAGCAGCTGCTCCTCGCCCACGAGGGCCGCTCCGGCGAGCCCCGCTCGGCCGCCGCCGCCTGGGCCCGGCTCAATGACGCCCCCGTCCCGCCGGACCCCCCGCAGCGCGCCGCCGAGCCCGCCCGCGCCGCCGCGCAGGACTCCCTCTTCGACTTCTTCGACCCCCAGCCGGCCGCCCCGCTCCCCCTCGACGCCCTGCTCGCCGTCCACGCCGACCAGGCGCGCCGGACCGCCGCCACCGCCCACCCCGACCGGATGCGCCTGCTCACCGCCTCCGAGTCGGCCGCGTTCCTCGTCGCCGCCGAGATGCACCGGGCGGGCCTGCCCTGGCGGGCCGACGTGCACCGCGCCCTGCTGACCGAGCTGCTCGGCGAGCGCTACGCGGGCGGGGGCGAGCCCCGCCGCCTGGCCGAGCTCACCGACCGGATCTCCGCCGCGTTCGGCCGCCGCGTGCGCCCCGAACTGCCCGCCGACGTCATCAAGGCCTTCGCCGAGGCCGGGATCAGGCTCAGGTCGACCCGCCGCTGGGCGATCCAGGAGGTCGACCACCCCGCCGTCGCGCCGCTCCTCGAGTACAAGAAGCTGTACCGGATCTACACCGCCCACGGCTGGTCCTGGCTCGCGGACTGGGTCCGCGAAGGCCGTTTCCGCCCCGAGTTCATCCCCGGCGGCACCCTCACCGGCCGCTGGGTCACCAACGGCGGAGGCGCCCTGCAGATCCCGAAGGTGATCCGCCGGGCGGTCGTCGCCGACCCCGGCTGGCGGCTGGTCGTCGCCGACGCCGACCAGATGGAGCCCCGCGTCCTCGCCGCGATCTCCCGCGACCCGGCCTTCATGGAGGTGGCCGGACGCCCCGAGGACCTCTACACGGCCATCTCCCGCCAGGGCTTCTCCGGCGACCGGGACAAGGCCAAGATCGCCGTCCTCGGCGCCGTCTACGGCCAGACCTCCGGCGACGGCCTGAAGAACCTGGCCGCGCTGCGCCGCCGCTTCCCCCGCGCCGTGGCGTACGTCGACGACGCGGCCCGGGCGGGCGAGGAGGGGCGGCTCGTACGCACCTGGCTGGGCCGCACCTGCCCGCCGCCGGCCGGCGCCGCAGAGGCCGACGAGGCCGGGATCCCGCAGGAGCGCGCGGACGCCGAGGACGCGGGCTGGACCCCGGGCCACGCCTCGACCAACACCCGGGCCCGCGGCCGGTTCACCCGTAATTTCGTCGTACAGGGCAGCGCGGCCGACTGGGCCCTGGTCATGCTCGCGGCGCTGCGCCAGGCCACCGCGGGGATGCGCGCCGAGCTGGTGTTCTTCCAGCACGACGAGGTGATCGTGCACTGCCCCGCCGAGGAGGCGCAGGCCGTCGCCGAGGCGATCCGCGCCGCCGGCGACCTGGCCGGCCGCATCACCTTCGGGGACACCCCGGTCCGCTTCCCGTTCACCACCGCGGTCGTGGAGTGCTACGCCGACGCCAAGTGACCTCCGCCGGCTCCGTCAGCGCTCCCACACGTCGTCCCAGAGCGGGTTCAACGCGACCTTCTTCAGCTGCTCCACCGTGAGCACGGGCGCCGTACGGCTCGCCGGACCCGACTGCTTCGGGGCGTTGAACGCCGAGACCGTCAGGCGCACCCCGTCGGGGCGCAGGGCGTCCACCGACCAGCGGACCACGCCCGGCGCGCCCTGGCCGGCGGGGCCCTGCGACGCCTTCAGCCGGATCCCGCCGGGCTGCGCGGCGGCGTCGGCCGGGAAGCCGCTGCTGTCGGCGGGCCGCTGGACGCGGAGCTCGATCAGGGAGCGGCCCTGGCCGTCGTCGAGGACCACCCAGCCGTAGCCGCCGTCGCCGCCCTTGTCGGCGACCGGGATCTCGAACTCGCGCAGCAGGTGCTCCAGCTGGTTCTCGGCGTCGAGCTCGGGCGATGTGCGGCCCGTGTGCTCCGAAGGGGCGGGCGGCAGGTCGTCCAGGGCCGGGCGCCACTTGTCCGAGACCACCAGGGCCTTCATCTGCGCCATGGTCAACGGTGGTTCGGGGCGGGTGACGGGAACCCCCTTGCCCTGCGTCGCATTGGCCTCGGAGGCGTCGATGAGGAAGCCCTGCGGGGTGGCGAGGGTCGCCCGCCAGTCCTTCACCGACTTGCGGGCGTCGTCGTAGTCGTAGGACTGGATCAGCAGCAGCCGGGAACCATCGGGCAGTACCTCTTCCTTGCAGGAGTCGTACGCCACGTTCTTGCGGTCGGGGCAGGTGGTCATCTCGCGGGCCATCGCGCCGGCCGGGTCGATGCGGGTGAGCAGGACGCCGACGCGCCCCTTGCCCTTCCCGTCGTCCACCAGCCCCCGCGCGCTGGGGGCCTGGTCATCGGTGCCCCGGCTCTCGATGTCCGTCACCTGGCCGACCGGGACGAGCGACCTCAGGATGGCGGCCATCTGCCCGGCCGTGACCGCCCCCGTGCCCGCCCGCGCCTGCGGGTCGGCGCCACCGCCCGGTCTGGCCGGCCCCCGGCCGGGCAGGTCGGGCGCCGCCGCGACGTTGCCCGTGCCGTCGCCGCCGATCAGACCGCCGGTCCAGGCTCCGGCCGTGCCGACCAGGGCCAGGGCCAGCACGGAGCCGCCGGCCACGGCGGCCCGGCGGCGGGCCACCAGCCGGCGTCCGCGCCGCTCCCCCGCCTCCAGCAGGGCCTGCGGGTCCGGTGTGAAAGCGGCACCCGCGCTCCGGAGGGCTTCGCCTAGCTCGTCTTCAAAGGGCATGGGGAACCAGACCTTCCACTTGGTTGGCGGAGAGAGGGGACGGGGCGGACGCGAACGGCGGCGCCGCCGCCTCAGTGGCCCGCGAACTCGGCAAGGCTGCCGCCCAGTTGCCCCCGCAGCCGGGACAGCGCCCGGGACGCGCGGGTCCGTACGGCCGCCGAGCTGACCTTCATCGCCTCGGCGGTCTCCTCGACGCTGCGGTCCTCCCAGTACCGCAGCACCAGCACGGCCCGGTCCTTGGGCGCCAGCCGCCCCAGGGCCTCCAGCAGCGTCAGCCGCAGCGCCGGATCAGCGCCGCCCGCCGCCGGCTGCACGCCCCCGGCATCGGGGAACTCCCCGACCGGGCGCTCCCCCGCCGACCTGCGGCGCTGGTGCGTCAGGAAGACCCGTACCAGCACCGTCTGCGCGTACGCGGCCGGATTGTCGATGCGCGCGATCCGACCCCAGAGCAGGTACATCCGCCCCAGGGTCTCCTGTACGAGGTCCTCGGCGAGGTGGGTGTCCCCGCTCGCCAGCAGGCAGGCCGACCGGTACAGATGCCCCGACCGGCCTGCCGCGAACTCGCGGAACCCGTCTCTGCGACCCTGCCGCATGCACTCCCCCTCGCGTCCGTCTCACCCCATCGACGCGACGGCCCCCGGGAAATGTTTCACCCGTGATTTCGGGGGGCAGGGCGGAGGTCTCCTCAGGCGAGGTCGTGGAAGTACACGTGGAACTCCTCGCGCACGAAGCCCTCGGACTCGTACAGCCCCTGCGCGACGTGGTTGTCGTACGCGGTCTCCAGCTGCACCCCCGCCACTCCGGCCTCCCGCGCCCGGCGCAGCACCTCGCGCAGCAGTGCCCGGCCGGCGCCGGTACGGCGGCCGGCGGGGGCGACGTACAGGTCGTTGAGGATCCACGCCGTGCTCAGGGTGAGGGAGGAGAACGCCTGGTAGACCTGTGCGAAACCGACCGTGCCCGCGACGCCGGGCGCGTCGGCGAGCAGCACCAGCGACTCCCCCCTGGCGATGCGCTCGGCGAGGAACTGCCGCGGGCCGTCCGCGTCCTTGACGTCCACCTCGTAGAAGTCGAGGTAGCCGCGGAACAGGTCCGCGGCCGTGTCCAGGTCCGCCTCCCCCGCCACGCGGAGCACGACGCCGGAGCCCTCGTCCGTGACCGTGCTGCCGATGCCGTTGCCGATGCCGTCCTGGGTTTCCGACTGACCGAACATGCGTCTCTCCTTGATCCACTCGCGCGACGTGGTCCATTGTGCGCGGGGAACAGGAGCCGGTGCAGGTGCGGTCGTCCCGGCAGGCCGGGACGTGCTCGGTTCAGTGCCCGGTCACGGGCTGGGCGGGCAGCGAGAACACGTGCTGCGAGGTGACGATCTTCGTGATCGCCTCACCGAACAGGGTGCTGGGCTCGGAGCCCTCGTAGCCGATGTCCGTGTTCAGCATGACCACCAGGGTCGCCTGCGACTGCGGGAGGTAGACCACCAGATCCTGGTAGCCCGGCAGCGATCCGTTGTGCCCGATCCAGCCCTGGACGTTGAACAGGCCCAGGCCGTAACCCGTACCGGGCAGCGCCGGCACCACCTTCAGCCGCTGGGCCTGGGTGGCGGGGGTCAGCAGGGTCCCGGTGGCCAGGGTCTTCGCCCAGCTCCGCAGGTCGGGGAGGTCCGAGACCATCGCACCGGCCGCCCAGCCCCAGGAGGGGTTCCAGTCGGTGGCGTTCTCCGTCTTCCCGGAGGCCGTCTGGTCGGTGTAGCCCTGCGCGTGCGGGGCCGGGAACTCCGCACCGGTCGGGAAGAACGTGTGCCGCAGCCCGGCGGGTTTGACCACCTGCTCGTTGATGTAGCGGTTCAGCGGGGTCCCGCTCACCTTCTCCACCACCAGCCCCAGCAGGATCAGGTTGGTGTTGCAGTAGTCGAACTTGGCGTTCGGCTCGAACTGCACCGGATGCTTGAAGGCGTATCCGAGCAGCTCCTGCGGGGTGAAGGGGCGCCGCGGATCGGACGTCAGCGCCTTGAAGAAACCTTCGTCCTCGGAGTAGTTGAACAGCCCGCTGCGCATCCCGGCCAGTTCGCGCAAGGTGATCCGGTCGCCGTTCGGCACCCCGGCGACGTACTTCCCGATGGGGTCGTCCAGCCCCACCTTGCCGGCGTCGACCAGCTGCAGTACGGCCGTCACCGTGAAGGTCTTCGTGACGCTGCCGATCCGCTGGTTCATGTCGGCGCGCATCGGCGCGCCGGTCGCCTTGTCGGCCACGCCGAAGGACCGCACGTACTCGCCCTTGCCGGGGGCGGACAGCGCGACGACCACGCCCGGCACCCGCGCCTCCTTCAGCACCTTCTGGACGGCCCCGTCCAGCTGCGCCGCCACCGCCGGCGTGAGCTGCGGGAAGTCGTCGGCCGCCGGAGGCGGCGGAGTGACCGCTGGCGCCGCCTGAACGGTCGCGGGCGCCGCCGTCTCCCACGCGTACCCCGCCCCGACACCGACGGGGACCATCACCAGTCCGACCGCGGCCGTCACGACCGCCGCACTGCGCCACCGTGTCGTCATGCCCGGCCTCCTGCCATGCGCCGCCCAGGCCCCCGACCCACTGCCGTGTCCCTCCCAAACTAGACCCGCTCCCGCGCGTGCGGCGACCCGAACCCGGGCCCGCACCACCGCCCCGCCGGCAGGCCCCGCTATCCCCGGCCGGGGCGCCGGAGCAGCCCGCTCTCGATGGCCGTGACCACCGCGTGGGTACGGTCGCTGACGTCCAGCTTGGCGAAGACCCGCAGCAGGTGGGTCTTCACCGTCGCCTCCGCGATCACCAGCCGCCGGCCGATGTCCGCATTGGACAGCCCGTCCGCCACCGCGTTCAGCACGTCCAGCTCCCGGGAGGTCAGGGCCACGGGAGCCGGGCGGCGTATGCGGGCGACGAGGCGCTCCGCGACCCGGGGGGCGAGCACCGTCTCCCCCCGGTGCGCGGCACGGATGGCGTCGACGAGCTGCTCGCGGGTCGTGTCCTTCAGGAGGTACCCGACGGCCCCCGCCTCCACCGCCCGCTCGATCTCCGCGTCCGTGTCATAGGTGGTGAGGATCAGCACCCGTGTCCCGGAGGGGCCGGCGACGATCTGCTCGGTCGCGGCGACCCCGTCGAGTACCGGCATCCGCAGGTCCACCAGCGCCACGTCGGGGGCGAGGGCGGTGACGAGCTCGACGGCCTCCCGGCCGTTGCCGGCCTCGCCCACGATGTCGATGGCAGGCTCCGGGGCCAGCAGCGCGACCACTCCGGCACGCATCACCGTGTGGTCGTCCACGACCACCACGCGGATCTTCCCGTCCTCAACCGTCATGTCGCACCTGTCCGTTGTTGCCGTGGGGGATCGTGGCGAGGACGCGGGTCCCGTCCCCGAGCGAGCTGGTGACCGTGAGCGCTCCGCCGAGCTCGGCCATCCGTTTGCGCATGCCGTCGAGCCCGAAACCCCGGGAGTCGTCGACCACGAAGCCCCGGCCGTCATCCGTGATCTCCAGCTCGACAGCATCGGGCAGCCCGGCCAGGACCACGCCCACCGTCGTGGCTCCGGCGTGCTTGCGTACGTTGGCCAGCGACTCCTGCGTACAGCGCAGCAACGCGATCCGGGTCTGCTGGTCGCATGCGATCTCCGGCAGTTCCGCCTCGACCGTGAGCCCGGTGTCCTGAGTGAACCGGTCCAGGGTCCGGCGCAGGGTCGCGGCCACCGACCCCGGGGTGAGGCCGCTCTGCGGCGCGGACCCTACGAGAACCCGCGCCTCGGCGAAGTTCTCCCGGGCGGTCCGCTCGATGGACAGCAACTGCTGAGCCGCCCGCTCCGGTTCGGTGCGGACGCCCGCACGGGCCGCCTCCGCCAGGACGATGATCGAGGCGAAGCCCTGGGCCAGCGTGTCGTGGATCTCCCGGGCGAGCCGTTCCCGCTCGGCGGTGGCGCCCTCCCTGCGGTGGGCCTCGGCGAGTCGCTGCCGGGTGTCCTCCAGCTCCTCGCTCAGCCTCAGCGCCCGAGCTTCCGCGTCCTCCATCAGCCGGTGGACCAGCATGCCGACCAGCACTCCCGTCGCGTATCCGATGAGCGTGAAGGCCCCGTTGCCGGTGAGTACGTCGGCGCTGCGCACCGAACTGCCGACCACCGTCGCCGCGGCCGCCGCCCCACTGAGGACGATCGCGGCCCGGGCGGTCGCCGTGAAGATCCAGAATTGCGGGAGGGAGACGATGAACAGTGCCGCTCCGCCGCCCGGCAGCCAGCCCATCGCGCCCAGCCCTGCCGCCAGCACCCACAGGTACCGCTCGGGCCGCAGGACCGGATTCCCGGGGAAGAGCCGGACCACCGCGTGCCCGCCGGCCAGCACCGCCAGCACCGCAAGCGACGCCCACTTCGCCGGACCGGCCTCATCCACCACGGCGACGGCCGAAGGAGCCAGTCCGAGGACGAACCACATCACGCTGTGGCCCAGATGGAGGTCGGCAATCCACAACTTTGCTGATGTGGCTGGGCGTTGGCTCATCATGTCAGCCTACTTTTTCGAGTGACGGGAGCTCGGGGGACACCGTCCGCTGAGCAGCGCGCATGCCGCGCGAAGGCCACCAGTTCCACGCGCCGAGCAGCAGCATCAGGGACGGCAGCACCAGGATCCGGATGACGAAGGCGTCGAGGAGGACCGCCACCGCCAGGCTGAAGCCGATCTGCTTCATCTCGATCAGGTGCAGCGCGGTGAAGCTGGCGAACACCGTCACCATCACCACGGCCGCGCTGGTCACCACGCCCGCCGAGCTGCCGATCCCGTCCAGCACCGCCTTGCGGGTGGGCACCCCGGCCAATGCCCCCTCCCTGATCCGGCTGATGACGAACACCTGGTAGTCCATCGACAGCCCGAAGAGGAACAACGGCACCCGGGATCCGATCGACGCCGTGGAGGTGAAGTCGAGCATCCCCTCCGCCCAGGTCCCCTGGAAGGCGAGCACCAGCACACCGAGCGAGGCTCCGGCCGAGAGCAGGTTGAGCACCACGCCCACCAGCCCCAGGACCACCGAGCGGAACGCCCACACCGTCATGGCGAAGGTCACCAGCAGCAGCGCCCCGATGATCAGCGGCAGCTTCCGCTTCTGGTGCTCGGGATAGTCGGCGTAGCGGGCCACGTCACCGGTCACGGCGATCCGGGCGCCGGCCACCTTGCCGACGGTGGCGGGCACCAGCTCGCTGCGCAGTCGCCGCAGCGAGCCCTGCGCCTCCTCGGTGCTCACGTAGTGCGGGACCGCCAGCTCCAGGAGGCTGGTCCGGCCGTCCTGGGAGGTCCGTACACCCGCCTGCCCTCCTGCCCGTCGCGCCAGCTCGTCCAGGGCCGCGCCCACCTCGCCCGCCTGCTCCGCCCCGGCCCGTACGACGACCTGGTTCATGGCCTTGAGCTCGGGGAAGGCCGCGTTCAGCCGGTCGTACGTCTGCATGGCGGGTATGGCGCGGGAGTGCGTCTCGCGGCCCATGTCGGTGAGCTTCAGGCCGAGCAGCGGGGCGGACAGGGCGAGCATCGCGAGGACGGACACGGCCAGGGTGACGCCGGGCCGGCGGCTGACGGGCCGCAGCACGGCGGCGGTGAGCCTCCCGCCCCAGGCGCGGCTGCCGCCGCTCCGCCGCCGGGTCCGGGCGCCCTTGCGTACGGCCCGGCGCTCGGCCCGCTCGCCGAGCTTGGCCAGCAGCGCGGGCAGCACGGTCAGCGAACTGGCCACCGCGACCAGGGTCACGACGATCGCGCCGGTGGCGATGGAGGAGAAGATGACGTCGTCCGCCAGGTACAGGGTGGCGCTGGAGACCGCGACGGCCAGCCCCGAGAGCACCACGACCCGGCCGGAGGTGGCCGCAGCCAGCTCTACGATCGCCCGCGAGTCGAGACGGCCACCCGCCTTCGCCCGCTCCTCCCGCTCCCGCTTGAGGTAGAAGAGCGTGTAGTCCACGCCCACCGCGAGCCCGATCAGCAGGATCACATTGGTGCCGACCCCGGCGTCAGGGAAGACGTGCGAGGCGAGCATCGACAGGCCGACGGCCCCGATGATCGAGGAGAGCGCCAGCAGCAGCGGCACCAGGGCCATCACCACGGAGCTGAAGACCAGCAGCAGTGTGACCAGCGTGACCGGGAGTGCGATGACCTCGGTGCGGGCCAGGTCGTCCCCGCGCAGCTCCTCCACCCCCTTGCCGATGGAAGGACTGCCGACCTCCTCCACGCGCAGCTCCGGATGCGCGGACTGCACCTCGGCGGTCGCCGCGAGCAGCGGGTCCACGTGCCTCTTGCCCTCGAGCTCCGGCCCCTTCATGGTCACGTCGACCCGGACCGCGGAACCGTCGGCCGCTGTCACCGGATCGGCGACAGCCAGCACCTCGGGCAGCGCCCGCATCCGCTCGGCCACCTCCCGCGCCGCGGCCCCGGGCGGGCTCCCACCCCCACGAGAGGTGATCAGCACCCGCTCCAGCGGCCGCTGCTGGAGCCCGCCTTCGGCTGCCATCGCCTCCGCCCGGCCGGCCTCACCTATCCGGAAATCCGCACTCGTCGCCGGGTTGCCGCCGACGGCGGTCCCCGCGCCCAGGCAGAGAGCGACGAAAAGGAACCATCCGACGATGGCGCGCCACGGATGTGCGGCGCTCCAACGGGCCATGCATACAGGGAGATTGGTCATGCATCCATGCTGGCCAAGCAGCCCCGGCGCCCGACAGCCTCGACCGACTGAACTCGTTGTCCACCGGTCGATGGACCCCCAGCGAGCCCACCCCGCCCAGCCGACCGCGTCTCCCGCGCACGCGGCTCCACGAGCGAGGACGGCGGAGCCGTGCCCCGTCGCAACATCCACCAAATAGCACAAATAGCAAAAGCCCCAGGTCACGGCGAGTGAGTCCTGGGGCTTCTACAGAGCCGCCTTCGGGATTCGAACCCGAGACCTACGCATTACGAGTGCGTTGCTCTGGCCAACTGAGCTAAGGCGGCACCGCTGGGGAGACAAGAATTTCCCTGGAAGGAAGCTCTCATCAGCAGCGGCGCCAAGTCTACAGGGTTAAACCGGGTGCCCCGAACCGGGGCGGGCGGAGGTCAGCAGCGCTTGCCGTCCGCAGGGGGCACGCCCTGCAGGAGGTAGCGGTTGATCGCGGTGTCGACGCAGTCGCTGCCGCGGCCGTACGCCGTGTGGCCGTCCCCGTCGTACGTGAGGAGGGTGCCCGAGTCCAGCTGGCCGGCCAGGGCCTGGGCCCACTTGTACGGGGTCGCCGGGTCCCGTGTCGTGCCGACCACCACGATCGGGGCCGCGCCCGCCGCCTTCAGCGGCTTCGCCTGGCCGGTGGCCTTCACCGGCCAGTAGGCACAATTCAGCGAGGCCCAGGCCAGGCCGGTGCCGAAGACCGGGGAGGCTTTCTCGAAGGAGGGCAGCGCGGCGTCCACCGCCTCGGGACCGCTGAAAGCCGGCGGCTGGTCGAGGCAGTTCACGGCGGCGTTGGCGAACATGAGGTTCGCGTACGTGCCGTCCGCCTCGCGCTCGTAGTAGCTGTCGGCGAGGGCCAGCAGGCCGGCCCCGTCGCCGTTCATCGCGTCGGTGAGGGCCTCCCGCAGCTGCGGCCAGGCGCTCTCGTCGTACAGCGCCGCGATCACCCCCGTCGTCGCGAGGGACTCGCCCAGCGGACGGGCCGGGTCGCCCGAGGGGACGGGCTGGGCGTCGACCTTGCGGAAGAACTCCTTCAGGCGCTGCGCCACCGCGTCGGGGCCGCCCTGGCCCAGCGGGCAGCCCGCCTGCTTCGCGCAGTCCTTGGCGAAGGAGCGGAAGGCGGTCTCGAAGCCCGCCGTCTGGTCGCGGTTCAGCTCCAGGGCCGACCGGGAGGGGTCCATCGCGCCGTCCAGGACCAGCCTGCCCACACGGGCCGGGAAGAGTTCCGCGTACGTGGCGCCGAGGAAGGTGCCGTACGAGGCTCCGACGTAGTTGAGCTTCTCGTCGCCCAGCACCCCGCGGAGCATGTCCATGTCCCGGGCGGCGTCCACCGTGGCGACGTGCGGCAGGACCCGCTTCGAGCGCGTCTCGCAGCCCGCCGCGAACTCCTTGAACGCGGCCACCAGCCGGGCGCGCTCCGCCTGGTCGTCCGGCGTCTGGTCCACCTGGGTGAAGCGGTCCATCCCCGGCCCGGTCAGGCACTCGACGGGGCTGCTGCGGGCCACCCCGCGCGGGTCGAAGGAGACCATGTCGTACTGGGCGCGCACGGGCGCCGGGTAGCCGATGCCCGCGTACGCCTGGAGGTAGCCGATGCCGGAACCGCCGGGGCCGCCGGGGTTGACCAGGAGGGAGCCCAGCCGCTTCCCCGGGCCGGTGGCCGGGCGGCGGGCCACCGCGAGCTCGACGTCCTGGCCGGAGCCGGGGTCCGCGTAGTCCAGCGGCGCCTTCAGGGTGGAGCACTGGAAGCCGGGGACACCGCAGTCACGCCAGGTCAGCTTCTGGCTGTAGTACGGGCGCAGCGCCTCCGGGACGGCGGTGGACGGCGCCGAGGGGGCCGCCTGCGGCTCCCCGGAGGTGCACCCGGAGACCAGCAGCCCGGCGGCTGCGATCGCGGTCCCGGTGGTGCGCAGCAGGCTCCTGGTGTCCATGCGGCGAGCCTACGTGCTGCCGAGGGCCCCCGTCGGGTGTGCGGGATCCGCCCGGCCGTCCGCCGACCGGGCGGGAGCCGGGCGCCGCGCCCCGAGCGGCCCTCGCAGCGGTCGGCCCTGGACCGCTCGTACGGGTGAACCGGTTGGTGGCGGACCGGCTTGGGGAAAGAGCCGTGGACGGGCCGTGAACCGAGCCCGGACCGGGCCGAAGGCGGGGCGGAACCGAGCCCGGACCGGGCCGTGCGCCGGTCAGGGGCCGGTCAGGGGCCGGCCAGGGGCCGGTCAGCCCGCGCGCAGCGCCATCGTCATGGCCTCCACCGCCAGCAGCGGCGCCACGTTCCGGTCGAGGGCGTCACGGCAGGCGATGATCGCCTCGATGCGCCGCAGCGTGCGCTCGGGGCCCGAGGCCCGGGCGATCCGGTCCAGGTCCGCCCGTATGTCCTCGTTGGCGATGGCCACCGCGGAGCCGAGCTGGAGGGCCAGCACGTCCCGGTAGAAGCCCGTGAGGTCGGTGAGGGCGAGGTCGAGGGTGTCGCGCTGGGTCCTGGTGCGGCGGCGCTTCTGGCGGTCCTCGAGCTCCTTCATCGCCCCGGCGGTACCCCGCGGCAGACGGCTGCCCGCTCCCGCTCCGGCGCCGAGCGCGGCCCTCAGGTCCTCGGTCTCCTTCGTGTCGACCTCTTCCGCCACCTGCTTGGCGTCCTCGGCGGCGGCGTCGACCAGCTCCTGCGCGGCCTTGAGGCAGCCGCCGACGTCGTCCACCCGCAGCGGCAGCCTCAGGACGGCGGCGCGGCGGGTCCGGGCGGCCTCGTCGGTGGCGAGCCGGCGGGCGCGGTCGATGTGGCCCTGGGTGGCTCGGGCCGCGGCCGCGGCCGCGGCCGGTTCCACGCCGTCGCGCCGCACCAGCACCTCGGCCACCGCCGCCACGGACGGGGTGGTCAGGGTCAGGTGCCGGCAGCGGGACCGGATGGTGGGCAGCACGTCCTCCAGGGAGGGCGCGCACAGCAGCCACACCGTCCGCGGAGCGGGCTCCTCCACGGCCTTGAGGAGTACGTTCCCGGCGCCTTCGGTGAGCCGGTCGGCATCCTCCAGCACGATGACCTGCCAGCGCCCCACCGCGGGTGACAACTGGGCCCGGCGGACCAGCTCGCGGGTTTCCTTCACACCGATGGACAGCAGGTCGGTGCGCACGATCTCCACGTCGGCGTGGGTGCCGGCCAGGGTGGTGTGGCAGCCGTCGCAGAAGCCGCAGCCCGGCTCGCCGCCGAGGGCGCGGTCCGGGCTGACGCACTGGAGGGCCGCCGCGAACGCGCGGGCGGCCGTGGCCCGGCCGGAGCCCGGCGGGCCGGTGAAGAGCCAGGCGTGGGTCATCTTGGAAGCGGGCGGCGGCGGGGTGCCCTGCTCGATGGCGGTGACCAGGCCGTCGGCATCGCGGGCTGCGGCGGCCAGCTGCGCCTGAACGCGCTCCTGGCCGACGAGGTCTTCCCACACGGGCATGCCGCCCACCGCCTTTCACTCTCCGTGGATACTGCCTGCTCACATTGTGGCGTCCGCCACTGACATTCCCCGCCCGCGATCCCGGGCCCTCCCGCTCGGGACCGCCGGGACCGGATCAGCGGCGGCGGCGCGGCCTGCCACGACCGCCCGGGCCGTCGTGACCGTCCTGGCCGTCGTGACCGTCCTCGTCGTCCCGGTGCGGGCCGAGCAGCTCGTCCGCCAGGGTCGGCAGGTCGTCCATCGGGGTCGCCTCGGCCCAGTCGGACGCGGCCCGGCGCTGCCGGCCGTCGTCCCCGACGACGGGCAGTTCGCGGGTCACGTCGTTCCCGGCGTCCCGGAAGATGCCCGGCGGAACCCGGTCGGCCGGGGCCTCCTGCGAGTGCGGTGCCGTCGGCCGCTCGGCCGAACGGGTCCGCCCGGCCGGAGCCTGCCGGTCCGTGTCCTGAGCCGGGCCCTCGGGCCGTACGGACGGCAGCACCGCCGTCTCGTCCATGGGGCGTGCGGCGCGGGGGTCGACCTTCGGCACCGGGACGGTCTGGGTCACGTCGTCCGGCTGTACGACCCGCCGGACCACGGGGGTCTCGACGGTGACGGCATCGTCCGGGAGCGGCTCCTTGCGCATCTCCACCTTCGGCGAAGGAGCAGCGGGAGCCGCCTGCCCGGCCGCCGCGGCAGGCTCCGCCGCAGCCCTGGCGGCCGCCGCCGCGGCCGACGCCTCCGCGAGCCGGCGCGCCTCCTCCGCCCGCAGCAGGGCCTCCTCCGCACGCCGCTGCTTCTCCAGCCGCCGCTCCTCCGCCTCGGCCCGCAGCCGGGCCTCCTCCGCCTCCTGGAGCCGGATCCGCTCCCGCTCGGCGGCGCGCGCCTTCTGCTCGGCCTCCGCCCGCAGCCGCTCGGCCTCGGCCCGGGCGCGGGCTTCCTCCTCGGCCCTGAGCCGCTCCTCCTCGGCCCTGCGGGCGGCTTCGGCCTCGGCGGCGCGCCGGGCCTCCTCGGCCTCCCGCGCCAGGCGGGCCTCCTCCTCGGCCTTCAGCCGGGCTTCCTCGGCCTTGCGCGCGGCCTCTTCCTCGGCCTTGCGCCGGGCCTCCTCCTCCGCGAGCCGCCGGGCCTCGATCTGCGCGGCGACCTCGGCCTCGGAGAGCGGGAGCATCCGGTCCAGGCGGTGCCGTACGACGGTGGTCACGGAGCCGGGCTCCTGGCCCGCGTCGACCACGAGGTAGCGCCCGGGGTCGGCCGCGGCGAGCGTCAGGAAGCCGGCCCGCACCCGCTGGTGGAACTCGGCCGGCTCGGACTCCAGCCGGTCGGGCGCCTCCGTGAACCGCTCCCGCGCGGTCTCCGGCGACACGTCGAGCAGCACGGTCAGGTTCGGGACGAGCCCGTCGGTGGCCCAGCGGGAGATCCGGGCGATCTCGGTCGGGGACAGGTCGCGGCCGGCGCCCTGGTAGGCCACCGAGGAGTCGATGTAGCGGTCGGAGATGACCACCGCACCGCGGTCCAGGGCGGGCCGGACCACCGTGTCCACGTGCTCCGCGCGGTCGGCGGCGTACAGCAGGGCCTCGGCGCGGTTCGACAGACCGGCGGAGGAGATGTCGAGCAGGATCGAGCGGAGCCGCTTGCCGACCGGGGTGGCACCGGGCTCCCGGGTGACGACCACCTCGTGGCCCTTGCCCCGTATCCAGTCGGCGAGCGCCTCCACCTGGGTGGACTTGCCGGCTCCGTCGCCGCCTTCCAGGGCGATGAAGAACCCGGTCGCGGAAGGGGCCTGCACGGGCTCCCCGCCCCGCAGCGCCTCGCGCAGGTCGCGGCGCAGCGGTACGCCGCCGCGGTCGTCGGCCTTGACCAGGACCACCACCGCGACGGGCAGCAGCAGCACGCCGACCAGCGTCAGGACGTACGCGGCGCCGCCCAGCGGCACGACGACCTGGCCGCCGCCCAGCCGGTGCGGGCCGATCGCCGCGGCCAGCAGCGGGGCGGCGACGGCTCCGAGGGCGACGGCCACCCGGACCACGGCCTGGAGGTGCTCGGTGACCCGGGCCCGGCGGAACTCCTCGGTCTCCTGGTCGAGCAGGGTGTGGCCGGTGTTGGCCGCCACGCCCGCGGCGGTGCCAGCGAGCAGCGCCAGGAACAGCACGGTCGCCGTGTCCCGGACCAGCCCGGCCAGCAGCAGCGCGAGCCCGGCCACCGCTATCACCAGGGCCAGCAGCCGGCGCCGCGACAGCCCGGGCAGCACCCTGCCGGCCTGGGCGGCGCGGATCCCGAGGCCGGTCCCGCCGACGAGGGCGAGCACCAGCAGGGCGTACGCGGACGGCCCGCCGCCCAGGTCGAAGGCGTGCAGTACGGAAACGGAGGCGGCGCAGGCGACCGCTCCCGCGACGGCGGCGCAGGCCAGCACGAGCAGCGGGATCGCCCCCGTGCGGCCCTTCTCGGGCCGGTCGCCCGCCCTCGGGGCCCGCAGGCCCTCGAGCGGGGAACGCGGCCTCGGGGTCTTGACCGCCGGCAGCACCAGCGGCACCAGCAGCGAGACGGACGCGGCGAACAGGCCGGCGGCGACGTACGAGCCCAGCGCCGCCTGGTTCGCGGCGAACCAGTCGACGCCGAGGCCCAGCGCCCGCCCGACGAGGGTCGCGGCGAGCAGCGCCGCGGCCGCCACGGGCAGCGCCGCGAAGGCGGTGCGCAGCGTGAGGCGGCGCAGGGCGTCGAGGTGGTCCGGGAGGGGCCGTACGGTCGCCCCCTCCGGCGGCGGGGCCGGCAGCAGCGCGGGCGCGGCGCTCTCCTTGGCCAGCGTCCACACCCGCTCGGCGGCACCGGAGACGAAGACGGTGGCGAGCAGCACGGTCGTGGCGTGGGCCGGGATCCAGTCGAGCCACAGCGGGGCGACGACGAACAGCCCGATCCGCAGGCCGTCGGCCCCGACCATCGTCCAGCGGCGCTCCAGCTTCCCGCCGGGAGCGGTGAGCTGGGCCAACGGGCCGAGCAGGACCGCGCCGAACAGGACGGTGGCGAGGATCCGCACCGCGAAGACGGCGGCGACGGCGAAGGCCGCGCCCCGGTAACCGCCGCCGAAGAGGCTCTCGGTACCGGCCGTCACGGCCGCCTGGAGGGTCAGCAGCACCAGGACCAGCAGGGCCAGGGCGTCGCCGATGCCGCTCACCAGCTGGGCGCTCCACAGCCGACGCAGCCCGGGCGTGCGCAGCAGGGCGCGCACCGCTCGCTCGCGGGAGTCCGCGGCTAGGGCTTCGTCGTAGGAGGGGTTCTCGGAGGCGGTCACGACCGTCGGCTGCTCGGCTCGCGTCATCCGCCCAGCCTATCCGCTGTGCCTGGCGGTTGCGGGGGGCTGTGGACGACGCCGGGTGTGACCCGCCACCCACCTTCCGGGGGCGGGCCGGAGGACCGTTGGGCGCACCGGGACGGAGGAACGCGCTCCGGCCCCCGGCCCGGCGCGGGCCTCTGCGCGCGGTCCGGGCTCCGGCCCCCGAACCCCGACGAGACCGGACCCCGCGAGGCCGGACGCGGCGAGGGCCCCGCGCGGTTCGCGCGGGGCCCTCGTGCCGGGTCCGGCAGGGGACTACTCGTCCGCCGGGGCGGCCGCCGCGGACTTCTTCGCCGCCGCGGTCGTCTTCTTCACGGCCGTCTTCTTCACGGCCGTCTTCTTCGCCGCCGCCGTCTTCGCGGCAGCAGTCTTGGTCGCCGTCGCCGTCGCCTTCTTGGCGGCAGCGGTCTTCGTCGCCGTCGCCTTCTTCGCCGGCGCCTTCTTCGCGGCCGCCTTCTTCGCGGTCTTCTTCGCCGGGGCCTTGGCCCGCTTCTCCGCGAGCAGCTCGTATCCCCGCTCCGGCGTGATCGTCTCGACGTCGTCGTCCCGCCGCAGCGTCGCGTTCGTCTCGCCGTCCGTCACGTACGGCCCGAAGCGGCCGTCCTTCACCACCACCGGCTTCTCGCTCACCGGGTCCGTGCCCAGCTCCTTCAGCGGGGGCTTGGCCGCGGCCCGGCCCCGCTGCTTCGGCTGCGCGTAGATCGCCAGGGCTTCGTCCAGGGTGATCGAGAACAGCTGGTCCTCGGTCTCCAGGGACCGCGAGTCCGTGCCCTTCTTCAGGTACGGGCCGTAGCGGCCGTTCTGGGCCGTGATCTCCACGCCTTCGGCGTCGGTGCCCACCACGCGCGGCAGCGACATCAGCTTGAGGGCGTCGTCCAGGGTGACCGTGTCCAGGGACATCGACTTGAACAGGGACGCCGTCCGCGGCTTCACCGCGTTCTTGCCCGTCTTCGGCGTGCCCTCGGGCAGGATCTCCGTCACGTACGGCCCGTAGCGGCCATCCTTGGCGACGATCTGGTTGCCGCTGACCGGGTCGGCGCCCAGCTCGAACTCGCCGCTCGGCTTCGCGAACAGCTCCTGCGCGTACTCCACCGTCAGCTCGTCCGGAGCCAGGTCGTCCGGTACGTCGGCGCGCTGGTGGCCCTCCGCGTCCTTCTCGCCCCGCTCCACGTACGGCCCGTAGCGGCCGACGCGCAGCACGATGCCGTCGCCGACCGGGAAGGAGGAGATCTCCCGGGCGTCGATCGCGCCGAGGTCCGTGACCAGCTCCTTCAGGCCGCCGAGGTGGTCGCCGTCGGCCGGTACGACCTCCGTGGCCTCCTCCGAGCCGAAGTAGAACCGCTTCAGCCACGGCACGGACTGGGCCTCGCCCCGCGCGATGCGGTCGAGGTCGTCCTCCATCTTGGCGGTGAAGTCGTAGTCGACGAGCCGCCCGAAGTGCGTCTCCAGCAGGTTCACCACGGCGAACGACAGGAAGGACGGCACGAGCGCCGTGCCCTTCTTGAAGACGTAACCGCGGTCGAGGATCGTGCCGATGATCGACGCGTACGTCGACGGGCGGCCGATCTCCCGCTCCTCCAGCTCCTTGACCAGCGAGGCCTCGGTGTAGCGGGCCGGCGGCTTGGTCGCGTGGCCGTCCGCGGTGATCTCCTCGGCCGTCAGCGCGTCGCCCTCGGCGACCTGCGGCAGGCGCTTCTCGCGGTCGTCGAGCTCGGCGTTCGGGTCGTCCGCGCCCTCGACGTACGCCTTCATGAAGCCGTGGAAGGTGATCGTCTTGCCGGAGGCCGAGAACTCGGCGTCGCGGCCGTCGCTCGCCCGGCCACCGATCTTGACGGTCACGGAGTTACCGGTCGCGTCCTTCATCTGGGAGGCGACGGTCCGCTTCCAGATGAGCTCGTACAGGCGGAACTGGTCGCCGGTCAGACCCGTCTCGGCAGGGGTGCGGAAACGATCACCCGAGGGCCGGATCGCCTCGTGCGCCTCCTGCGCGTTCTTGACCTTGCCGGCGTAGACGCGCGGCTTCTCCGGCAGGTAGTCGGCCCCGTAGAGCTGGGTGACCTGCGCCCGCGCCGCCGACACCGCGGTGTCGGAGAGCGTGGTGGAGTCGGTACGCATGTAGGTGATGAAGCCGTTCTCGTACAGCTTCTGCGCCACCTGCATCGTCGCCTTCGCACCGAAGCCCAGCTTGCGCGAGGCCTCCTGCTGGAGCGTCGTCGTGCGGAACGGGGCGTACGGGGAGCGGCGGTACGGCTTGGACTCGACCGAGCGGACGGCGAACGAGGTCTCGGCCAGCGCGGCGCCGAGCGCCCGGGCGTTCGCCTCGTCGAGGTGCAGCACCTCGCTCTTGAGCTGCCCGTTCGCGCCGAAGTCGCGGCCCTGGGCGATGCGCTTGCCGTCCACCGCGTTCAGGCGGGCGACCAGGTTCGACGGGTCGGAGGCGTCACCGGCGCGACCGGTACCGAAGGTTCCGGTCAGGTCCCAGTACTCGGCGGACCGGAAGGCGATGCGCTCGCGCTCACGCTCGACGACGAGGCGGGTGGCCACGGACTGGACGCGGCCGGCCGACAGCCGCGGCATGACCTTCTTCCACAGGACCGGCGAGACCTCGTAGCCGTAGAGGCGGTCGAGGATGCGGCGGGTCTCCTGGGCGTCGACCATGCGCTGGTTCAGCTCGCGCGGGTTGGCGACGGCGTCGCGGATCGCGTCCTTGGTGATCTCGTGGAAGACCATCCGGTGGACGGGGACCTTGGGCTTGAGGACTTCCTGCAGGTGCCACGCGATGGCTTCGCCCTCGCGGTCCTCATCGGTGGCGAGGAAGAGTTCGTCGGACTCGGCGAGCAGGTCCTTGAGCTTCCTGACCTGCGCCTTCTTGTCCGCATTGACGACGTAGATCGGCTGGAAGTCGTGCTCGACGTCCACGCCGAGGCGGCGCACCTCACCCGTGTACTTGTCGGGGACCTCGGCCGCGCCGTTGGGGAGGTCGCGGATGTGCCCGACGCTCGCCTCGACGACGTATCCCGGGCCGAGGTAGCCCTTGATCGTCTTCGCCTTGGCAGGGGACTCGACGATGACGAGTCGGCGGCCGCCCTTTGCGGTCTCGCTAGTCGGGGACAACTTGGCTCTTCTCTCCGGTCGGCACTCGGTCGCTGTACGGCGACGCTGCGGAGTGTGACGGTACAACCCGCCCCCGTGTCAAACGGCACAAGCCCGCAACGGCCACTCGAACGGTAACCCGACAAGTGCCATTTCTGCCGCCCGGATGCCGCGCCGGGACCTTCGCGGTCACCGGGCAGGGTGGCCCGGGGGCCGTCTGGCCCCGCCTCCGCACCCCGCGCGACGTCGGGTTTCACACCGGATGGAGATCATCCCCGGTTCCCGCTTCAGAACCGCTGGAGGCACCAGACTCCGAGGGCCAGCGAGGCCGCACCGGCCGTTACGGCCAGCGGTACGGCCACGACGGGGCGCACGCCCTCGGCCACCGGCGCGCCGCGCCGGGCGCGCGCCCCCGTCCAGACCAGCAGAGCGGCTCCGAACAGCAGGAACACGGCCCCTGCGAAGATCGCCGGACCGCGTTCCATGCCGTTCCCCACTTCCCCCGGGCCGCTCGGGGATCCCCCCGGATCCCCCGCTGCCGAGGAGCCTGCCACCCGAGGGGGTACGGCAGGCGAACCCCGGGTTACATCACGGTGCCGACGGCGCGCCGGCTAGCGGGCCGGCCCCTGCACGGGCTCCAGGAACCCCTGCTCGACCAGCATCCGGATCGCCTCCGGGGTCCGGTCCCGCAGGACGACCGGGTCCTCCTCCATCAGCTGCGCGATCGCGTCGAGGATCCGGCCGGCGCTGAGTGAGCCGTCGCACACTCCGGCGAAGCCGGCGCCGACCGTGTCCACCTTGGTGGCGCGGCGCATGCCCCGGTTCTGCCGGAGCACCACGTGCTCGGGGTCCTCCGCGCCCGGCGCGCCGACCTGCTCCTGGACCACCTCCGCGGTCAGCCGGAAGTACCCCGCCAGCAGGGCCGCGTCGTCGTGGTCGCGCAGGTAGTCCTGGCGGGCGAAGTGCGCGAGCACCGTCTCCCCGAGCGGCTGCTCCACCGAGTGCGGCCACTCCTCGGCGACGACCGACGGCTCGGCCGCGTCCGTGCGGCGCAGCGTGATCCAGCCGAAGCCGACGGCCTTGGTCTTGCGGGCCTCGAACTCGTCCAGCCAGTCCTCGTACCGCCGCGCGTACTCGGCGGGGTCGGTGCGGTGGTCGCCCGCGTCCCGCAGCCACAGCTCCGCGTACTGCGTCACGTCCTGCACGTCACGCTGCACGATCCACGCGTCGCAGCCGCGCGGCACCCAGGAGCGGACCCGGTCGCGCCAGTCCTCCCCCTCCACGTGCTGCCAGTTGCCGAGGAACTGCGCGTAGCCGCCCGGGTTGAGGTGGGCTCCCGCCTCCTGGACCAGGGTCCGGCACAGGTCGTCGCCGCCCATGCCGCCGTCCCGGTACGTGAGCCGCGCACCGGGGGAGATCACGAAGGGCGGGTTCGACACGATCAGGTCGTACGTGGCGTCGCCGACGGGCTCGAACAGCGAGCCGGCGAGCAGTTCGGCCTCCGGTGCCCCGGACAGCGCCAGCGTCAGACGGGTGAATTCCAGGGCGCGCGGGTTGACGTCCGTCGCCGTGACGCGGGTGGCGTGCTGGGCGGCGTGCAGCGCCTGGATGCCGGATCCGGTCCCGAGGTCGAGGGCCGAGCCGACGGGGAGGGGCACGGTGATCCCGGCCAGGGTGGTGGAGGCGCCTCCGACGCCGAGCACCACGCCCTCCTCGCGGCTGCCGATCCCGCCGGCGCCGCCGACGGCGCAGCCGAGGTCCGAGACGATGAACCAGTCCTCGCCGTCGGGCCCGCCGTACGGGCGGACGTCGACGGTGGCGTGCACCTCGTCGCCCTCCCGGCGCAGCCAGCCGTCGGCGAGGGCGGCCTCGACGGGCAGCGCGGCAGCGGCGTGCACGTAGGGCTCGGGCTGCTGGAGCAGGAACAGCCGGGTCAGGCTCGCGAGGGCTTCGGCGCCCGCCCCGCGGGTGGCGCGCAGGGCGGGGACCGTCTCGCTGCGGGCCAGCGCGGCGTACGCGGGGGCCCCGAGCAGGTCGAGCAGTCCGTCGGCGGTGAAACCCGCGGCGAGCAGGGCCTCGCGGAGCTCGGCGGCGTGGTCGGGCTTGGGAAGGCTGGTGGTACTCACCCGACCATTGTGGCCGCTGGCACCGTCGATCCGTACGAACCCCGGCGCGCGGTACGCGTTCGGACGCCCGACGGGCGGCCGGATCGGGATCCCGGAGCGCCGTCCGCCGTCTCGGCAGCGGCGCGCGCGGGTTCGGGCCGGACGCCGCCCGCCGGCCCGGTGCCGCCCGCGGCCGCCCGAGGGCGGCACCGGGCACGCCGGGCGCCGACGGGAGGAATGCCGAGGTCAGCTCTTGCCGGGTGCCGTGACCTGGCAGCCCTTCTGGCTGTAGATCACCTTCAGGCCGGTGGAGTTGAGCTTCTCCTTGGCCGCCGTCTCGTTGGCCGCGACCTCGGTGAGTCCGCCGGCGACCCCTTGGAGCCCCTCCGCGAACTTGCTCTGGTCCTTCGGGTCGAGCGCGTCGATCTTCGTCTTGAGCTCGGTGTAGCTCTTGGAGATCTCGCCGTAGCTCTTGACCACGGAATCCGCCGCGGGCTTGCCGTCCTTGACGGGCGGTTCACCGGCCTGGCTCAGGGCGCCGCCCATGGACTTGTAGGCCTCCGAGAGGGTCTGGAAGGCCGCCGAGTCGGTCTGCTGGACCTCCTCGGGCTTGCTGCTCTGGCTGGCCACCCGCTTCAGCTCGTCATTGGTCGTCTTGATCTTGGTGAGTTCGGGCTCCCACTTGTCGCAGACCTTCTTGGCCCAGGCGTCGGCCTTCTTGTCGCCGTCGTCCTCACCGCCGCAGCCGGACAGGACGAGCATCAGTACCGCACCGCCGGACACCGCGGCCGCAAGCTTCTTGTTCACCGGATTGGTCCCTTCGAAGGCTCTCGGCCGGAAGATACACGCCCACCATCAGGGCACGCACAAAGGCGGACAGACGGCGCGTCAGTCCGCGCCGCCTGTCCGCCGTTCGGGCGTATCTTCGAGCCGGTCGGCCCACGGGGTCCGCGGGGCCGGGGCTCAGGTGCCCCGGAGGGTCAGGAGACCACCGCCGGATCGGCCGGCTGGGCCGCCCGCTCGGCCGTCTGGCTCCCGCCGTCCTCGCCGACGGCGATGCCGCGGCGCTTGGAGACGTACACCGCGCCGATGATCACCATGAGGGCGAGCACCGCGACGACGGCCCGTACGGGCGCACTGGTGTCCGCGCCGTAGCTGAACTGCACGACGGCCGGGGCGATCAGCAGGGCCACCAGGTTCATGACCTTCAGGAGCGGGTTGATGGCCGGTCCGGCGGTGTCCTTGAACGGGTCACCGACGGTGTCGCCGATGACGACCGCGGCGTGGGCCTCGCTGCCCTTGCCGCCGTGGTGGCCGTCCTCGACGAGCTTCTTGGCGTTGTCCCACGCGCCACCGGAGTTGGCGAGGAAGACCGCCATCAGGGTGCCGGTGCCGATGGCGCCCGCCAGGAAGGAGCCGAGCGCGCCGACGCCGAGGGAGAAGCCGACCGCGATCGGCGTGAGCACGGCGAGCAGGCCGGGCGTGGCGAGCTCGCGCAGCGCGTCCTTGGTGCAGATGTCCACGACGCGCCCGTACTCGGGCTTCTCCGAGTAGTCCATGATCCCGGGGTGCTCGCGGAACTGGCGGCGCACCTCGTAGACCACGGCGCCCGCGGAGCGGGAGACGGCGTTGATGGCCAGGCCGGAGAACAGGAACACCACGGCCGCGCCGAGGAGCAGGCCGACGAGGTTGTTGGGCTGGGCGATGTCGAGGCTGAGGTTCATCTCCCCGGCCTTGGCGCCGACCTCCTTGACCGCGTTGGTGATGGCGTCGTTGTACGAGCCGAAGAGCGCGGCCGCGGCCAGGACGGCGGTGGCGATGGCGATGCCCTTGGTGATGGCCTTGGTGGTGTTGCCGACCGCGTCCAGGTCGGTCAGGACCTGGGCGCCGGCGCCCTCGACGTCACCGGACATCTCGGCGATGCCCTGGGCGTTGTCGGAGACCGGACCGAAGGTGTCCATCGCGACGATGACGCCGACCGTGGTGAGCAGGCCGGTGCCGGCCAGGGCCACCGCGAAGAGCGCCAGCATGATCGAGGTGCCGCCGAGCAGGAAGGCCCCGTAGACGCCGAGGCCGATGAGGAGCGCCGTGTACACGGCGGACTCCAGGCCGACGGAGATGCCCGCGAGGACCACGGTGGCGGGACCGGTCAGCGAGGACTTGCCGATGTCCCGGACAGGACGGCGGTTGGTCTCGGTGAAGTACCCGGTCAGCTGCTGGATGAGGGCCGCGAGCACGATGCCGATGGCGACGGCGACCACCGCCAGGACGCGCGGGTCCCCGCTGTGGTTGGCGATGGCGGCGTCCTCGACGCCGACCAGCTCCTTGTAGGTGGCCGGGAGGTACGCGTAGACGGCGACCGCGACGAGCGCGAGGGAGATCACGGCCGAGATGAAGAAGCCGCGGTTGATCGCGGTCATCCCGCTGCGGTCGGCGCGGCGCGGGGCCACCGCGAAGATGCCGATCATCGCCGTGATGACGCCGATGGCGGGCACGATGAGCGGGAAGGCCAGACCCAGGTCGCCGAAGGCGGCCTTGCCGAGGATGAGCGCGGCCACGAGCGTGACGGCGTAGGACTCGAAGAGGTCCGCCGCCATCCCCGCGCAGTCGCCGACGTTGTCGCCCACGTTGTCGGCGATGGTCGCGGCATTGCGCGGATCGTCCTCCGGAATGCCCTGCTCGACCTTGCCGACCAGGTCGGCGCCGACGTCGGCGGCCTTGGTGAAGATGCCGCCGCCCACGCGCATGAACATCGCGATCAGGGCGGCGCCGAGACCGAAGCCCTCCAGGACCTTGGGGGCGTCGGCGGCATAGACCAGGACGACGCAGGAAGCGCCGAGCAGGCCCAGGCCGACCGTGAACATGCCGACCACGCCACCGGTGCGGAAGGCGATCTTCATGGCCTTGTGGGCCACGTCGGTCAGGTCCTTGGCGGGTTCACCCGCGGCCGGGGTGGCCTCGCGGGCGGCCGCGGCGACGCGGACGTTGGCGCGGACCGCGAGGCGCATGCCGATGTAGCCGGTGACGGCGGAGAAGATCGCGCCGACGAGGAAGAACGCGGAGCGGCCCGCCCGCTGCGACCAGTCGTCGGCGGGCAGCAGGAAGAGCAGGAAGAAGACCACGACGGCGAAGACGCCGAGGGTGCGCAACTGGCGGCCGAGGTAGGCGTTGGCGCCTTCCTGCACGGCGGCGGCGATCTTCTTCATGCTGTCGGTGCCCTCGTCCGCGGCGAGGACCTGGCGGACCAGGATCTGCGCGACGACGAGCGCCGCCAGGGCGACGCCCGCGATGACGAACACGATGAGGCGGTTGTCATCGGTGAGTACTGCGGCTGCCAGATCACGGGCGTGATCCGGAGCGAAAGGGGTGAAGAGCCCCGTCATTCGTCCTCCTTGACGTGATGAGCTCAAGATGTGGACGGATTGTAGGGAGCGGGACCTGATCAAAACAGTGCGCGTGAAACGGAATTGGCGCGCTCTTGCTCCTCAGCAATAGATCACGTCACTCCATTACCCCCGAAAGAAGTAATGGGGCAAAACCATTGACGGCCGCTCAGCGACTCAGAAGATTTCCCGGGAAAATGAAAAAGGCCCTGCTCAGCAGGGCCTCGACAAAGATCCGAATAATGAATGAAGATCGGAAGATACGGCTGGACGGGCGCTACGGAAGGCGGGACGGCCGCTACGAGACCTCGGGGGCCGCGGCGACGGGCCAGCTCATCCGGATCGTTCCGCCCGATTCCCCACTGGTCACGGAGACGTCGTCGACGAGCCCGCTGATCACGGCGAGACCCATCTCGTCCTCCTCGCCCCCATCCGGGTCCAGGACGGCGGCGATACCCGGCACCGACTCGGCGGAACCGCCGGCCGGCCCGGGCACCTCGTCACCGACCTCGATGGAGAACAGCTTCTCCTCCTCGGTCAGCACGACCCGGACGGGCGCGGTGAGGCCGTTGCTGCGGTGCAGTCCGACGGCACGCGAACAGGCCTCGCCCACGGCGAGGCGGACCTCGTCGAGGACGGCTTCCTCCACCCCGGCCCGGCGCGCCACGGCGGCCGCGACGAGGCGGGCCGTCCGGACGTGTTCGGGCTGGGCGCTGAAGCGCAGTTCAACGGTGGCCATGTGCGTCCCCCTCGGACTACGGGCGTGCCTTGACAGGGGCCCGGACCAACCGTGGTCCGGTACCCCCGCTCCTCGTCGGCTCCTCGGTGACCGGAGCCGTACGTCAGTCGGTGGCCTGGACGGCGTCCTCCACCGTGGTGTGGATCGGGAACACCTTGGTCAGACCGGTGATCCGGAAGATCTTCAGGATGCGCTCCTGGTTGCAGACCAGACGCAGCGAGCCCTCGTGCGCGCGCACGCGCTTGAGGCCTCCCACGAGCACACCGAGACCGGTGGAGTCGAGAAAGTCCACTCGCTCCATGTCGACAACCAGGTGGTAGCTGCCGTCGTTCACCAACTCCACCAACTGCTCGCGCAGCTTGGGCGCGGTATACACATCAATCTCGCCACCGACCTCTACGACCGTGCGGTCGCCGACAGTGCGAGTCGACAGGGACAGGTCCACGGATCCTCCAGCACCTTGCTATCGAGCGGCGCCCCCCAGGGGCCTCCCCACCCGAAGGTAGGGGAGGGGATCGGCTGCCGCGATGGCATTCAATCACTTACCGGCAGGCGCGCACGACGCCTTGGGACCATTGTCCCGCACGCCAGTGACACACTCGGTTCCATATGGCCAACACCCACCGCCCCGGTCCGCCCACGGAACCCGCGGATCCCCGACCCACTCCCGGCACGGTCCTGGACCGCCTGTCACGGGGGCCTTCCCGGGCTGCGCGCATCACCCATACGGAGCACTTGCCCCCAAGGGCGGGTCGTCATGCGGTCTGGCCGCACCGCATCCGAACGGATGTCGTAGCCGCGATCCGTGACGCCGGGATCGACCATCCGTGGGAACACCAGGCGGCGGCCGCCGAGCACGCCCTGGACGGCGAGTCCGTCGTCGTCGCCACCGGAACCGCCTCCGGGAAGTCCCTGGCCTACCTGGCGCCCGTGCTGTCCGCCCTCGCGGACGGCGCCGAGGCACCCAACGGCCGGGGTGCGACCGCCCTCTACCTGGCTCCGACCAAAGCTCTGGCCGCCGACCAGCGGCGGGCCGTCCGGGCGCTGGCCGCGCCCCTGAAGAACGCCGTACGCCCGGCCGTGTACGACGGGGACACGCCCGTCGAGGAACGCGAGTGGGTGCGCCAGTACGCCAACTACGTGCTGACCAACCCCGACATGCTGCACCGGGGGATCCTGCCCTCCCACCCCCGCTGGTCCTCCTTCCTGAAGGCGCTGCGCTACGTCGTCATCGACGAGTGCCACACCTACCGCGGGGTGTTCGGCTCGCACGTCGCCCAGGTCCTGCGGCGGCTGCGGCGCCTGTGCGCCCGCTACGGCTCCGAACCGGTCTTCCTGCTGGCCTCCGCCACCGCCAGTGACCCGGCGGCCGCCGCGTCCCGGCTGACCGGGGTGCCGGTCACCGAGATCACCGACGACGCCTCGCCGCGCGGCGAGGTGGTCTTCGCCCTGTGGGAGCCGCCGCTGACCGACCTCAAGGGCGAGAAGGGCGCCCCCGTGCGCCGGACCGCCACCGCCGAGACCGCCGACCTGCTGACCGACCTGGTCGTGCAGGGCGTGCGGACCGTGGCCTTCGTCCGGTCGCGGCGCGGGGCCGAACTGATCTCCGTGATCGCCCAGGAGCGCCTGGCGGCGGTGGACCGGTCCCTGCCCCGGCGGGTCGCCGCCTACCGGGGCGGCTACCTGCCCGAGGAGCGGCGGGCCCTGGAGAGGGCCCTGCACTCAGGGGAGCTGCTGGGGCTGGCCGCGACCACCGCCCTGGAGCTGGGCGTGGACGTGGCGGGCCTGGACGCCGTGCTGATCACCGGCTACCCCGGTACCCGGGCCTCGCTGTGGCAGCAGGCCGGGCGCGCCGGACGCTCGGGCCAGGGCGCCCTGGCGGTGCTGATCGCCCGCGACGACCCGCTGGACACCTACCTGGTCCACCACCCCGAGGCCCTGTTCCGGCGGCCGGTGGAGGCCACCGTGCTGGACCCCGACAACCCGTACGTCCTGGCCCCGCACCTCTGCGCGGCCGCCGCCGAGCTGCCCCTGACCGAAGCCGACCTGGACCTCTTCGGGCCGTCCGCACGCGAGCTCGTGCCCCAGCTGGAAGCGGCGAAACTGCTGCGGCGCCGCGCCACGGCCTGGCACTGGACACGCCGGGAGCGGGCCTCGGACCTGACCGACATCCGCGGCGGCGGGGGCCGTCCCGTGCAGATCGTGGAGGCCTCGACCGGCCGGCTGCTGGGCACCGTGGACGAGTCCGCCTCCCACACGGCCGTCCACGACGGCGCCGTCCACCTCCACCAGGGCCGCACCTACCTGGTGAAACACCTGGACCTGGAGGATTCCGTCGCCCTGGTGGAGGAGGCCGACCCGCCGTTCTCCACCACCGCCCGCGACACCACCTCCATCGCCATCCTGGAGACGGAGACCGAGGTCCCGTGGGGCGAGGCCCGGCTCTGCTTCGGCTCGGTCGAGGTCACCAACCAGGTCGTGTCCTACCTGCGCCGCAAGCTCATCACCGGCGAGGTCCTCGGCGAGGCCAAGCTCGACCTGCCGCCGCGCACGCTGCGCACCCGGGCGGTGTGGTGGACGGTGACCGAGGACCAGCTGGACGAGGCCCGGATCAGCCCGGAGATCCTCGGCGGCGCCCTGCACGCCGCCGAGCACGCCTCCATCGGCCTGCTCCCGCTGTTCGCCACCTGCGACCGCTGGGACATCGGCGGGGTGTCCGTCCCGCTGCATCCGGACACCCTGCTGCCCACGGTCTTCGTGTACGACGGCCACCCGGGCGGCGCCGGCTTCGCGGAGCGGGCCTTCCAGACGGCGAGGGCCTGGCTGACCGCCACCCGGGACGCCATTGCCGCCTGCGAGTGCGAGGCGGGCTGCCCCTCCTGCATCCAGTCCCCCAAATGCGGCAACGGCAACGACCCCCTCCACAAGCGCGGCGCCGTGCGCCTGCTCACCCGCCTCCTCTCCACCGCCCCCTGACCGGCCCGGAGGCGGGGGCGGCGACCACGGCCCCCACCGAGGCCCCGACACCCGACGAAGACCCCGCCCGGGCAGCAACCCCCACCGCAGGCCCCGCCCGGGGAGCGGCCTCCAGCGGTGGCCCCGCTCGGGCGGTGACCTCGGCGGTGAAGGGGCCGGCCCGGACGCCCGCCCGGACCTCGGCCACCTCTCCGCCGACCCGGCAGGCGGCCAGTACCGCCCCCTGGGCGGCAGCCACCCGCCGGGCCGCCGCACAGGCCGCCTCGGGTCCGTCCGCCCAGCTCACGGCCGCCGCCAGGGCTCCGAGATCGGCTGCCGCGCCCGCCCGGTGGCGGGCCACCACGGCCTGACCGAGCAGCAGCACACCCCCGAACACCGCCACCAGCACCGCGGCCACCACGGTGGCCCACACCGTCGCGGCCCCCCGATCCCGCGCCCCACCGCATCGGCGAGGCGGTCGCACCGCATCCGCGTGCCGGTCCCGGCCGCAGCCCCGGCTCATGGCGGCGGCCCCACGCTGTCCTCCGCCAGGGCCACCGCCTGCGCCCCGAGCCGCACCGGCAGCCCGGCCGGCCCCGGCGCCGGAGCCGCCACCCGGACCCGCCACAGGTCGCCGGACCGCTCCAGCTCCACCTCCGCCCCCGCCGGGGCGGCCGCCCGGGCCGCCGCGAGCGCCGCCTCGGCGGGCTCGGACCGGGCCGCCGCACGGGCCCCGGCCCGGGCGGCGTCCACGCACCGGATCTGTGCCGCCGCCGCCATCAGCGCCCACACCAGAAGCGCCGCGAACAGCACCAGGGCCGGAATGATCACGGCGGCTTCGGCCGTCACATACCCGCGGTCCCCGAATCGGTCCCCGAATCCCGGCCGCTTTCGGTCAGAAGGGCGCATCGAGCGCCTTCCCGATGGTCGACTGGAGCGCCGTCGAAACCACGTCGCTCGTCACCACCTTGTACAGGACCGCCGCGAACGCACACGCCGCGATCGTGCCCATGGCGTATTCCGAAGTCGACATTCCCGCGTCTCCCCCACGCCCCTTCAGTACCGCCCGTACACGGTTCAGGATGATCCTCATGACAACCTCCTGTGGGATTACGTTCTTGATCTGATTTCAGTTTTTGATTTCGATACACCGACCGGGCCCGGCGCGGCCCTTCACCGGCCCGCGAGCAGCCCGGAGGCCATTCCGATCACCACCGGCGCCACCCCGACCGCGAGGAACGCGGGGAGGAAACACAGCCCCACCGGGGCGGTGACGAGCACCGCCGCCCGCTGCGCCCGGGCACCCGCCTGCCGGGAGCGGTCCGCCCGCAGGGCCGCCGCCAGGCGGGAGACCGGCTCCGCGGCCGGCGCCCCGGTCCGCGCGGCACGCTCCAGGCACTCCGCCAGCCCCCGGGCTCCCGGTATCTCGGCCAACCTCCCCCACGCGGCGCCGGGTTCGCCGCCCAGGCGGAGCTCCGCACCCGCGAGGGCCAGCCGCTCGCCCACGGGGCCGCCCAGCGACTCGCCCACCACCTCGGCGGCCTCCACCGGACCCGCACCGGCCGTCAGGCAGGCCGCCAGCAGATCCGCGGCGAACGGCAACTGCCGCTCCGCCTCCCGCAGGTCCGCCCCGTCGGGCCGGCGGGCCCGCGCGAGCACCCACCGCACCCCGAAGGCCGCCGCGCACCCGGCCATGAGCCCCGGCACCCCGCCGACCAGGACCCAGCCGGCCAGCAGCGCCCCCGCCGGCCCCGCCCAGACGGGCACCGCCGCCCGGACCGCAGGGCCCCACAGCGGCCCGCGCCGCCCCGGCCCGCCCCGGAAGAGCACCGCGACCCTGCGCCGGGCCGACCGCCGCCGCAGCTGCGCCGCCACGAGCGAGACCGGCAACCACACCAGGACGGCCAGGCACACCGCCATCCCCAGCCTGTGGACCGCGGAGCCGCCCATCACCGCTCCCCCGTCCGCACGATCCGCCGGCACCACATCAGGCCCAGCGCCTCCAGCACCCCGCCCGCCAGCAGGCAGCCCCACCCGACGGGGGAGTGCAGGAGCACCCGCAGCGGATCCGCTCCCAGCCCGGTGCCCATCAGCAGCCCCACCAGCGGCAGCAGCGCGAGCACCACCGTCGTGGACCTGGCCCCCGCGAGCTGGGCCCGCAGCGACTCCTCGCGGTCCCGCTCGGCCCGCAGGGCCCCTTCGAGCCGGTCGAGTCCGGCCGCCAGGCCCGCTCCCCCGTCCACCGAGACCCGCCAGCAGGCCGCCATACCGGCCAGCCCGCGTGCACCCGGCTCCCGGGCCGCCTGGTGCAGGGCTGCGGCCACGTCACCGCCGAAGGCGGCGGCAGCCAGTACGCCCGCCTCCGCCGCACCCGGACCGCCGGGACCGGCCGCCGTACGGCGCATCGCCACGGTCAGCGCCTGCCCGGGCTGGGCACCGGCGCGCAACTCGCCCACCACCGCCCCGCACAGCGCCACGACGCCCGCCGCCCGGGCGGCGCGCGCCCGCTCCTCCTCCCTGGCCCGCAGCCAGCGCCGCAGCAGCGGCACCGAAGCAGCGCCCAGCAGCAGCGGGATCACCGACCCGCCCAGTACGCCGACCACCAGCCCGGCCGCCAGGCCGGCCCACTCCCGCCACCGCGCGGCCCGTACCCGCAGGGCGGCCGCCAGCCGCTGCCCGGGCACCGGCCCGCCGGGCACCAGCGGTCCTCCCCCGGCCAGCACCAGCCGGGACCGCCGGGACAGCCGCTCTCCCCCGGCCAGTCCCCAGGCCGCCGCCCCGGCGCACAGCACCCCGGCGAACACCGGCACCGACCCGAGCGGCCCGGCGTTCACCGCGCACCTCCCAGCAGTGGGGCGAGCCGTGCCCAGCCCGCCTCCCGCACGAAGCCGCGGCTTCCCCAGCGCAGCGCCGGCACGGTCACGACCAGCCCGGCCGTATCCCGCTCCAGCACGTGCACCTCGGCCACCCGGCGCCGCCCGGCCCGGTCCCTCACCAGGTGGACCACCAGCGTCAGCGCGGCCGCCAGCTGGCTGTGCAGGGCGGCCCGGTCGAGCCCCGCGGCCGTCCCGAGCGCCTCCAGCCGGGCGGGAACGTGCCCGGCGGCGTTGGCGTGCACCGTGCCGCAGCCGCCCTCGTGCCCGGTGTTGAGGGCGGCGAGGAGGTCGGCCACCTCCGGGCCGCGCACCTCCCCGACCACCAGCCGGTCGGGCCGCATCCGCAGCGCCTGGCGGACCAGGTCCGCGAGGGTGACCAGCCCGGCCCCCTCCTGGTTCGCGGGCCGGGTCTCCAGCCGCACCACGTGCGGATGGTCGGGGCGCAGCTCGGCGGAATCCTCGGCCAGCACGATCCGCTCACCCGGCCCGACCAGCCCGAGCAGGGCGCTGAGCAGGGTGGTCTTGCCCGTACCCGTCCCGCCCGAGACGAGGAAGGACAGCCGGGCCTCGACCATCGCCCGCAGGAGCCGCTGGCCGCCCGGCGGGAGCGTCCCGGCGGCGACCAGCTCGTCCAGCGTGAACGCCTTCGGCCGCACCACCCGCAGCGAAAGGCAGGCCGACCCGACCGCGACGGGGGGCAGCACGGCGTGCAGCCGGGTGCCGTCCGGCATCCGGGCGTCCACCCAGGGCCGGGCGTCGTCCAGCCGCCGCCCCGCGACGGCGGCCAGCCGCTGGGCCAGCCTGCGCACGGCCCCGGCGTCGGTGAAGGTCACCGCCGTCAGCTCCAGCCCGCCGCCCCGGTCCACCCACACCCGGTCCGGGGCGGCCACCAGCACATCGGTGACCTCGGGGTCGGCGAGCAACGGCTCCAGCGGCCCGGCGCCCACCAGTTCGGACCGCAGCTCGGCGGCCACGCCCAGCACTTCGGCGTCCCCGAGGAGCCGCCCCTGTGCCCTCAGGGCGGCCGCCACCCGGGCGGGCGTCGGTTCGTCCCCGCTCTCGGCCAGATGCTGGCGCACCGCGTCCAGGAGTACGGCGCTCATGCCGGCACCCCCTGGGCGGCGCCGAGCGCCCGCTGCCAGAAGCCGTCGCAGAAGCGGGCCAGCGTGCCCCGCGCGCCCGGCGGTTCCCCCTCGGCCACCCGCCCCGGAAGCCCCACCTCGACCGGCACCTCGCCGGCCAGCGGCGCCCCGAGCAGCCCCGCCACGCCTTCGGCGTCGAGCCCGTCGGGACAGCGGCCCCGTACGACCACGCGCACGTCCCGGGCCACCATCCGCACCCCGGCCGCCACGCGCCCCGCCGCGGCCACCGAGCGCAGCTCCCCGGGCACCACCAGCAGCACCAGGTCCAGCTGGGCCAGCACCTCCGCCACGGCCTCGTCCACGCGCCGGGGAAGGTCGACCACCACCACCCCGCCCCGCCTGCGGGCGGCGGCCACGACCGACCGCATCGCGGCGGGCGGCACGAACACCCGCTCCCCGCGGTCCCAGCTCAGCACCCGCAGCGCGTGCAGCTCGGGCAGGGACTCCTCCAGTGCCCCGGCCCCGACCCGGCCGCGCGAGGCGGCGAAGTCCGGCCAGCGCAGCCCCTCGGCGCTCTCGCCGCCGAGCAGTACGTCCATGCCGCCGCCGAGCGGGTCGGCGTCGATGAGGATGGTGCGCTCGCCGGCCTTCGCCGCCCCCAGCGCGAGGGCGCAGGCGAGGGTGGACGCCCCGGCCCCACCGCTGCCGCCGATCACCCCGACGGCGAGCGCGGGCCGCCCGGCACCCTCCACCACATCGGCGATGCGGTCGACGATCAGGGCCTCGGCGTCGGGGAGGCGCAGCACCTCCTGGGCGCCGATCTCCACCGCCCGCTGCCACACGAAGGGGTCGTCGAGGTCGCGTCCGACGAGGAGCACGCCGTCCCGGCGCGGCGCCCCGCGCACCCGGCGGGCCGCGTCGTCCCCGACCAGCACGAGCGGGGCCGAATCCCAGCCGACACCCGCGGTGGCCCCGGCACCGCCCTCACCCCTGCCGCCATGGCCGCCGCCGGCTCCGGATTGCTCCGGCACCGCATGGTGCACGTACGGCTCGGCGCCCGCGGCGGCGCACAGCCGCAGCAGGTCGTCGAGCAGCAGCGGGTCCTCCGTGATGATCAGCGGCCGCCCGCCACCGGGCACGGCCCCGCCGCCACGGGCGGGCAGCCCTCCCCCACCGGCCACCACGGGTGCCGGCGCTTCACACGACTTCGATCCAGCCACGATCTCCGCCCCTTCTCACTGCAAATCCACGGGCCGCGGACTTCGCGGCTGGAATCACGGTGGAGGGATCGCGAAAAAGAAGTGGATCTTGCTCGAAAACTGTGGACAAGGAGCCACTTGTGAATAACTCCGCCACACCATCAGGTGAGTTCCGGAGCGCTCCGGAACAACTACGGAGCGTCACGAGTTCGAGGAGGTGAAGGCCTGCGCCACGCGGGCCCCTCAACGAGGAAGGGCTGGGAGATGGTCGCCGAAGACCGGGAGAACGGGACGCGAACCGCGTCCGGACATGCGACGACCCCCGCCGGGGGGGAGAGCGGGGGTCGTCCCCACGGTCCGACTCGGGGGGGGAGGAGCCAGACCGGGTTAGCACGGTCGCGAACGATCCGTGACTTCCATGGTGTACCCGAGAGCCTTCTCAGGCAAACCCACGCGCCACACCTTACGCCGAATGGTGGGCGCATATGCTCGGGTCGTGGAAAATCAGCCCTTGCCGCACTCCTTGCCTCGGACCGCCGCCTTCTTCGACCTGGACAAGACGGTCATTGCGAAGTCGAGCGCTCTGACGTTCAGCAAGTCCTTCTACCGGGGCGGCCTGATCAACCGCCGGGCCGTGCTGCGGACGGCGTACACCCAGTTCATCTTCCTGGCCGGCGGCGCCGACCACGACCAGATGGAGCGGATGCGGGAGTACCTCTCCGCCCTCTGCAAGGGGTGGAACGTCCAGCAGGTGCGGGAGATCGTCGCCGAAGCACTGCACGACCTCATCGACCCGATCATCTACGACGAGGCTGCGTCCCTGATCGAGGCCCACCACACGGCCGGCCGCGACGTGGTGATCGTGTCCACCTCGGGGGCCGAAGTCGTGGAGCCTATCGGTGAGATGCTCGGCGCGGACCGCGTCGTCGCCACCCGCATGGTGGTCGGCGAGGACGGCTGCTTCACCGGAGAGATCGACTACTACGCCTACGGCCCCACGAAAGCGGAAGCCGTGCGCGAACTCGCCGAGTCCGAGGGGTACGACCTCGCGCGGTGCTACGCGTACAGCGACTCGATCACCGACGTACCGATGCTGGAGGCCGTCGGGTACCCGCACGCGGTCAACCCCGACCGCGCGCTGAGGCGCGAGGCGGTCGCGAGGGAGTGGCCGGTCCTGGTGTTCAACAGGCCCGTACGGCTGAAGCAGCGCCTGCCCGGGCTGTCGATGCCCGCCCGGCCCGCGCTCGTCGCCGCGGCCGCGGTCGGTGCGGCGGCGGCCACCGCCGGGCTGGTCTGGTACGCGAGCCGCCGCCGCGCGGGTGCGGCCTCCGCCTGACCGGCCGCCCCCCAGAGGCCCAGGCGGCACCCCGAGAGGCCCAGGCGGCACGAGAGGCCCGGCCGATCACCCCGATAGGCCTGCCGCCGCCCCCTTTCACCGGCAAACGGGGTGTCCGGTTCGCCCCGTCTCGCCCCGGAAAGTAAAGAACTCCGGCCAGGGGTTTCGCTCGGCACCGAAGCGGAGTACAAAGGAGTCACGGCCCGCGAGACCAAAGAACATCCGAGAGGATCATCTTTAATACGCAGTAAGGCCCACGGACCGAAGCAGGAACGCCGAGCACCCACGCGACGTCGACCCGTCGATTACGGGCCAGCCGCACCAGGCCACGGGCAAAGTTCCCGGCCTGATGGGCAACCATCGAGGACGCTTGGTAACTGGGCGTGAATGCCAGCGGCGACACCACAGCAGTACGGTGTCGCCGCAACCCTGCGCCCGGCAGGAACGGCCGACGGCCGATGGCGGAACAGCCGAACGGCCGATGACCGGACGGCCGAAGAACGGCCGAACGGCTCAGGCCGCGCCGCGCTGGAGCGCCTCACAGACCGCCGTCGACTCGCGCACGCCGAGTTCGATCGAGCGTCCGCAGTGCGCGATCCACGCCGCCATCCCCTCCGCCGTCCCCGAGACGTAGCCCTCGAAGGCCTTCAGATAGGCCTCGGCCCCCTGCTCCGCATGGCCGACCTCCGCCGGGCAGATCGCCTTCGGGTCAAGCCCGCTGTTGATCAGTACGATCCGTTCGGCCGCCCGCGCGACCAGCCCGTTGTAAGAGGCGAAGGGCCGCAGGGCCAGCAGCTCTCCGTGCACCACCGCGGCCGTGATCAGCGCCGGGGCGGACCCGCCCGCGATGATCAGCCGCGACAGCCCGTCCAGCCGGCCCGCGACCTCCTCGGCGCTCGGCAGCGGAAGGCTCACCAGGGGCTCGTCCACCTGTTCACCGGCCAGCCGCGGGCGGCCGACCACGTCGCCCACCCCCTCGCCGGCCCCGCCGGGCCCGGCCGAGCCGCACGCCACGAGGTGCAGGCGCGCGAGCACCCGCAGCGGCGACTGGCGCCAGATGCTCAGCAGCTGGCCCGCCTCCGCCGTCAGACGCAGCGCGGCACCCACGGTGCGCGCCTCGTCCTCCGCCCCGAAGTCGGTCCGGCGGCGCACCTCCTCCAGGGCCCAGTCGGCGCCCGACAGCGCCGCACTGCCCCGGGCGCCGCGCAGGGCGGCCTCCGAGGTGATCTCCCCGCTGCGCCGGCGCATCACCCGGTGCCCGTAGACGCGGTCCACGGCCTTGCGTACGGAATCCACCGATTCGGCGACCCCGGGCAGGGATCCGAGGGCCGCCAGCGGGTCAGAAGCGCTACTCATAAGTAGGGAGCCTACGCACTGTGCACCCATGGCACCGACCCCTCCTTGGAGTGGTCTTCTTCACTCACCTCGGCCACTCCCCGCTGTCGACCCACTACCCTTGGTGAACATGAAGATCGCTTTCGTGGGAAAGGGCGGCAGCGGCAAGACCACGCTGTCCTCCCTCTTCATCCGCCACCTCGCAGCCAACGAAGCCCCCGTCGTCGCCGTGGACGCCGACATCAACCAGCACTTGGGCGCCGCCCTCGGGCTGACCGACGAGGAGGCCGCCGCGCTCCCCGCGCTGGGCGCCCACCTGCCCCTGATCAAGGAGTACCTGCGCGGCTCCAACCCGCGCATCGCCTCGGCCGACAGCATGATCAAGACCACGCCGCCCGGCGCCGGCTCCCGTCTGCTGCGCATCACCGAGGACAACCCGGTCTACGCGGCCTGCGCGCGCACGCTGCCCCTGGACGACGGGACGTCCGTACGGCTGATGGCGACGGGCCCCTTCACCGAGTCCGATCTGGGGGTGGCCTGCTACCACTCGAAGGTCGGCGCGGTCGAGCTCTGCCTCAACCACCTGGTGGACGGGCCCGACGAGTACGTCGTCGTCGACATGACGGCCGGGTCGGACTCCTTCGCGTCGGGCATGTTCACCCGCTTCGACGTGACCTTCCTGGTCGCCGAGCCGACCCGCAAGGGCGTCTCGGTCTACCGCCAGTACAAGGAGTACGCCCGGGACTTCGGGGTGGCGCTGAGGGTGGTCGGCAACAAGGTGCAGGGTCCCGAGGACATCGAGTTCCTCCAGGACGAGGTGGGCGACGACCTGCTGGTCACCTTCGGGCACTCCGACTGGGTGCGGGCGATGGAACGGGGCCGTCCGGCCGGCTTCGAACTGCTGGAGGCGAGCAACCGGCTCGCGCTGCAGGCGCTCCAGGACGCCGCGGAGGACTCCTACGCGGCCCGCGACTGGGGCAGGTACACCGAGCAGATGGTGCATTTCCACCTGCGCAACGCGGAGAGCTGGGGGAACGCCAAGACCGGGATCGACCTGGCGGACCAGATCGACCCCGGCTTCGTCCTCCACGAGGCCCTGGTCAGCCCTCGTCCTGCGCCGCGGCCCGCTCCTCAGCCGGCTTGACCCGGCCGGCACCCTGCGGGGCGGCCGGAGCCGCCGGCGGCCCCGCGGTGAGGAACTTCGCCCAGCCCTCCTTCGGCGCCTCGCCGACGTCGAGGGTGCGCATCCACTCCAGCGTCTTCGGGTCCTGGGCGTCCAGCCAGTCGGCCAGCTCGCGGAACGGCACGCAGCGCACCTCCGGCTTGGTGCACATATCCTTGATGGACTCCTCGACGGCCCGCATGTAGGTGCCGCCGTTCCACGACTCGAAGTGGTTGCCGATGATCAGCGGTGCGCGGTTGCCCTGGTAGGCCCGGTCGAAGGCCTGCCGCAGGCCCTCGCGCATCTGGTCGCCCCAGTAGCGGTGCTGCGAGGGATCGCCCTGGGTGGTCGTACCGGACTGGTTGACCATGTAGTTGTAGTCCATGCTCAGCGTGTCGAAGGCGCGGCCGGGCATGGGTACGAGCTGCAGCGGCAGGTCCCAGAGCCCGTCCGTCTTCTTGGGCCAGATCTGCTTGCTGATGCCGCTCGAGTCGTAGCGGAAGCCCATGTCCTTGGCGGCGAGCATGAAGTTCTTCTGGCCTTCGAGGCAGGGGGTGCGGGCGCCGATGAGCTCCTTGTCGTAGTCGAAGGGGAGCGGGGCCATGTCCTTCAGGCCCGCGTTCGTCTTCCAGTTCTTGACGAACGACTTGGCCTGGCTGATCTCGCTCTTCCACTCCGCCACGGACCAGGTGCCGACACCGCCGTCGGGGCCGCAGAAGTGGCCGTTGAAGTGGGTGCCGATCTCGTTGCCCTCCAGCCAGGCCGCGCGGACCTGGGTGGCGGTGTCCTTGATGCCCTGGAGGTCGCCGAACCCGATGTCGGAGAGGCCGGAGGAGTGCTGCGGCGCCGTGTAGAGGGAACGCTTCTCCTCCGGCAGCAGGTACACGCCGCTGAGGAAGTAGGTCATCCGGGCGTTGTACTGCTTGCCCACCTCGCGGAAGTGCGAGAACAGCCTCTGGCTGTCCTCGCCCGCTCCGTCCCAGGAGAACACCACGAACTGCGGCGGCTTCTCACCGGGCTTCAGCTTCTTCGGTACCTGGACGTTCGGCTGCGAACCGGTGTAGGCGGTCGAGCCGTCGCCGATGGGGCGGTTGACACTGCCGGGAGCGGCCGGGCCCGGGGCGCCCTTCCTGGCGCCGGGGCCGGCGGCGCCGCCGGGCTCGGCGGGCCCGGAACCGCTGCACCCGGCGGCGCCCAGGACAAGGGCCGTGGCGACCAGGCCGCCGGCGATCTTCTTCGTGGCGGCGATCATCCGCCCACCCCTTCCTCGCAGTTCCGTCGCAGGACTTCCGCGAGGCAACGTCCCACGTGGGCTGCTTAAAGGAAGGTATGACAAGCCAGACAAAATGCTTATTCACTCCTGAGCGCTAATTCCTAGGCCATTTGCCCGTATTACCCCCCACGGCTCTTTACTCTCCATTACCGTCCATTTACCGAGTGTTGAGACTCCCGCCGCTTCATCCCTCCTCAGAGGAGACGGGAACCCATGACAGCCACAGCCCCAGCCACAACGCCGCCCCCGGCCCCGGGCCCAGCCCCGGCCGCCCTCAAGGACCTCCCCGCGGACCTGTCCGCGTCCGTCGCCGTCTTCCTGATCGCCCTGCCCCTCTCCCTCGGCATCGCGCTGGCCACCGGCGCCCCGCTCCAGGCCGGGCTGGTGGCCGCGGCCGCGGGCGGGATCGTGGCCGGCCGGTTCGGCGGAGCGCCCCTCCAGGTGAGCGGGCCCGCCGCCGGACTGACCGTGGTGACCGCCGAGTTGATCCAGCGCTACGGGTGGCGCACCACATGCGCCATCACCGTGCTCGCGGGTCTCTGCCAGCTCGGGCTCGCCCTCCTGCGCACCGCCCGGTCCGCGCTGATGGTCAGTCCCGCGATCGTGCACGGGATGCTCGCGGGCATCGGCGTGACCATCGCCCTGGCCCAGCTGCACATCGTGCTCGGCGGCAGCCCGCAGAGCTCCGCCGTGGCCAACGTCCTGGGCCTGCCCGCCCAGTTGGCCGACCCGCATCCGGCCGCGCTCGGGGTGAGCGCGCTGACGCTGTGCGTGCTGCTGGTCTGGAACAGGCTGCCCGGGCGGGTGGGGCGCGCCCTGCGCAAGGTGCCCGCCGCGCTGGCGGCCGTCGCCTCCGCCACCGCCTTCGCGGCGCTGGCCGGGCTCGCCCTGCCCCGGGTGGACCTGCCGTCGTGGCGCAGCCACGCGCTGCCCGAAGTTCCCGAAGGGCCGGTCCTGGGGCTGATCGCCGCCGTCCTGACCATCACACTGGTCGGCAGCGTGGAGTCCCTGCTGTCCTCGGTCGCCACCGACAAGCTGATCGCCTCCGAGCGCGGTACGGACAACCGCCCGCCCCGCGCCGACCTCGACCGCGAGCTGCGCGGCCAGGGCGCGGCGAACATCGTCTCCGGGCTGCTGGGCGGGCTGCCGATCACCGGTGTGGCCGTGCGCAGCGTGGCGAACGTCAAGTCGGGTGCGGTCAGCCGGAAATCGGCCATGTTCCACGGCCTGTGGGTGGTGCTCGCGGCCGGGCTGCTCGTGCCCGTCCTCGACCTCATCCCGCTCGCGGCGCTGGCCGCCCTGGTGATGTACGTCGGTGTGCAGATGGTCAACATCACGCACCTGCGCACGGTCAACCGTCACCGTGAGCTGCTGGTCTACGCGACGACCATCGCGGCCGTGGTGCTGGGCGGGGTGCTGGAGGGCGTGGCCGTCGGGATCGCGGTCGCGGTGGCGACGGCCCTGCACCGGCTGGCCCGGACCCGGATCACGGTGACCGAGCAGGACGGCGTCCATCGGGTGGTGGCGCGCGGGCAGTTGACGTTCCTGGCGGTCCCCCGGCTGAGCCGGGTGCTCAACCAGGTGCCGCACGGCGGGCACGCGGTGGTCGAGCTGGACGGCTCGTTCATGGACCACGCCGCCTACGAGACCCTCCACGACTGGCAGGACTCGCACCTGGCACACGGCGGATCGCTGGAACTGACCGGCCGCGGCAGCCGGGCGCTCGCAGGCACCGGTCCGGAAGCGGACGGAGAAGCGGACGGGGAAGCGCGTACGGAAGCGGGGGCGCACCACTGCTGCCGCCCGTGGACGCCCTGGCAGAACCACTGTGACCATCGTGCGGCTCGCGCCGGCACCCTGTCGGGGGGCCACGGCGGCCCGTCCGGCCCCGATGGCGTGGTCGCCCCTACGATTCCCAGCGCGGCCGGAGCCCCCGGCAGCGCGGCGGCGCCCCGCCGGCGCGGCGCCGGGCAACTCGCCAGCGGCATCACCGCCTTCCAGCGGGACACCGCACCGCACGTGCGCGACGAGCTGGCGCGGCTGGCCCGGGAGGGGCAGCGGCCCTCACAGCTCTTCCTGACCTGCGCGGACTCCCGCCTCGTCACCAGCATGATCACGGCCAGTGGCCCGGGCGACCTGTTCACCGTCCGCAACGTGGGCAACCTCGTCCCGCTCCCCGGCGCCGAGGCCACCGACGACTCGGTCGCAGCGGCCATCGAGTACGCCGTGGACGTGCTCCAGGTCGACAGCATCACGGTGTGCGGGCACTCGGGCTGCGGGGCCATGCAGGCCCTCCTGAACTCGCACCCCGAGGCGCCGGTGACCCCGCTGACGCGCTGGCTGCGGCACGGCCTGCCCAGCCTGGAGCGGATGAGCAGCCGGCACCACGCCTGGGCCCGGATCGCCGGGCGGCTGCCCGCGGACGCCGTGGAACAGCTCTGCCTGACCAATGTGGTGCAGCAGCTGGAGCACCTGAGGGCCCACGAGTCGGTGGCCCGGCGGCTCGCCGCGGGCACGCTGGAACTGCACGGGATGTACTTCCACGTGGGTGAGGCGCAGGCCTACCTGCTGTCCGAGGGAGAGGACTTCTTCGACTGTCGGGTTTTCGACAGCGTCGGCCAGAGTGCTTGATCCACAACCCGCTCGAACCGATACCCTCCCGTATCCGTGCAAGCTGTTGGCCCCTTCCCGCACGCTGCGGCGGGAAGGGGCCTTCGTACGCCGTGGCCGTACGCCGTGGCTGTACGCCGTGTCCCCCCAGTCGTGATATAGGTCTAAACCAATTTCCGGCTACCCCTTGTCACCTGGGCATCCGGCTGATGAGCTATGCCCGGAGACACAGCTATGCCCGGGGACAACGCAAACTCTGGGAAAGGGAGATGTCGTGAGCACTGAGAGCCTGGCCAATCTGCTCAAGGAGGAGCGGCGGTTCGCACCGCCCGCCGATCTGGCGGCCGCCGCCAACGTGACCGAGGCGGCGTACGCACGGGCCGACGCGGACCGGCTGGGCTTCTGGGCCGAGCAGGCACGCCGGCTGAGCTGGGACACCGAGCCCACCCAGACGCTCGACTGGAGCAACCCGCCCTTCGCGAAGTGGTTCGCCGACGGCAAGCTGAACGTCGCGTACAACTGCGTGGACCGGCACGTGGAGGCGGGCAACGGCGACCGCGTCGCCCTCCACTTCGAGGGCGAGCCCGGCGACAGCCGCTCGATCACCTACGCCCAGCTCAAGGACGAGGTCTCCCAGGCCGCCAACGCCCTCACCGAGCTCGGTGTGCGGGCGGGCGACCGGGTCGCCGTCTACCTGCCGATGATCCCCGAGGCGGTCGTCGCGATGCTCGCGTGCGCCCGTGTCGGCGCCGCGCACTCGGTGGTCTTCGGCGGCTTCTCCGCCGACGCCGTGGCCTCCCGCATCCAGGACGCGGACGCCAAGCTGGTGATCACCGCCGACGGCGGCTACCGCCGCGGCAAGCCGAGCGCGCTCAAGCCGGCCATCGACGAGGCCGTCGCCAAGTGCCCGCAGGTCGAGCACGTCCTCGTGGTGCGCCGCACCGGCCAGGACACCGCCTTCACCGAGGGCCGGGACGTCTGGTGGCACGAGCTGGTCGGCCGCCAGTCCACGGAGCACACCCCGCAGGCCTTCGACGCCGAGCACCCGCTCTTCATCCTCTACACCTCGGGCACCACGGGTAAGCCGAAGGGCATCCTGCACACCTCGGGCGGCTACCTCACGCAGGCCGCGTACACGCACCACGCCGTCTTCGACCTGAAGCCGGAGACCGACGTCTACTGGTGCACCGCCGACATCGGCTGGGTGACCGGGCACTCCTACATCGTCTACGGGCCGCTCGCCAACGGCGCCACCCAGGTGATGTACGAGGGCACGCCGGACACCCCGCACCAGGGCCGGTTCTGGGAGGTCGTGCAGAAGTACGGCGTCACCATCCTCTACACCGCGCCCACGGCGATCCGTACGTTCATGAAGTGGGGCGACGACATCCCCGCGAAGTTCGACCTGTCGAGCCTGCGCGTGCTGGGCTCGGTCGGCGAGCCGATCAACCCCGAGGCCTGGATCTGGTACCGCAAGCACATCGGCGGCGACCGCTGCCCGATCGTGGACACCTGGTGGCAGACCGAAACCGGCGCCATGATGATCTCCCCGCTGCCGGGTGTCACCGCGACCAAGCCCGGCTCGGCGCAGCGCGCGCTGCCCGGCATCTCGGCCACCGTCGTCGACGACGAGGCGAACGAGGTTCCGAACGGCGGGGGCGGCTACCTGGTCCTCACCGAGCCGTGGCCGTCGATGCTGCGCACCATCTGGGGTGACGACCAGCGGTTCATCGACACCTACTGGTCGCGCTTCGAGGGCAAGTACTTCGCCGGCGACGGCGCCAAGAAGGACGACGACGGTGACATCTGGCTGCTCGGCCGGGTCGACGACGTCATGCTGGTCTCCGGCCACAACATCTCCACGACCGAGGTCGAGTCGGCCCTCGTCTCGCACCCCTCCGTCGCGGAGGCGGCCGTGGTCGGCGCGGCCGACGAGACCACGGGCCAGGCGATCGTCGCCTTCGTGATCCTGCGCGGCAGCGCGTCGGAGACGGAGGGCCTGGTCGCGGAGCTGCGCAACCACGTGGGGGCCACACTCGGCCCGATCGCGAAGCCCAAGCGGATCCTGCCGGTGGCGGAGCTGCCGAAGACCCGCTCGGGCAAGATCATGCGCCGTCTGCTGCGCGACGTGGCGGAGAACCGTGCGGTGGGTGACGTCACCACGCTGGCCGATTCCTCGGTCATGGACCTGATCCAGACGAAGCTGCCCGCCAGCTCCGACGAGGACTGAGACCGGCAGGCCCCGGCCTGAGGGGGGGGGGGGGGGGCCGGGGGCCCCCGCGCGCCCCCCCCCCCCGGAGTGGAAGAGATAGACGCACGACACGGCGCCGCCCCCCGCCACAAATAAAATAAA
>NZ_JBEZKZ010000031.1:0-80187 GCF_040651895.1 Streptomyces sp. NPDC048352 | reverse complement strand
CCCGGGGCGGGCCCGGGTCCCCGGGCCTTCCCCCACCGCCCGCGCCCCCCCCCCGCTGGGCCCCGGGCCCCACCCCCCCCCCCCCCCCCTCCGCGGCCTTGCGGGCCGGCTTTCCGGGCGCGGCCTCTCGGGCCGGCCTGTCGGAAGGCCGTTTCAGGCGGTCCGCAGGATCGCGCAGGTCGTCGTCCCGTGGGCGTAGAGCTTGCCGTCGTGGGTGCCGATGACGCGGGCCTCGGCGGTGGCGGTGGTGCGGCCGACGTGCAGGGCGGTGCCCTCACAGCGCAGCGCCGGGGTGTCCGCGAGGACGGGGCGGACCATGTGGACCCCCAGCTGGACGGTGGTGTAGGCGGTCCCCGCCGGCAGCCGGGTCATGACGGCCGAGCCGAGCGCCGAGTCCAGCAGGGTGGCGAGGAAGCCGCCGTGGACCGTGCCCATGGGGTTGAGCAGGTGGTCTCCCGGTTCCCCCTCGAACACGGCGGTGCCCTCGCCGACCTCGGTGAGCCGGAAGCCCAGGGTGCTCGTGATCGAGGCGGCCGGCAGGGTGCCCTTCAGTGCGGCCTGAAGGATCTCCAGGCCGCTCATGTCCTGGATCTGCGGGGTGGCGTCGGGCCTCGGCTGCCAGGTGTGGGTGCGGCTGCGCAGGCCCTCGGGGGCGGTGGCGGGGTACGTGGTCATGCCATCGACCCTAGGCAGGGCGCCCCGCGGACGCGAGTGTCGGATCCGGCGGTTTCCGATCCGAATCCGACAGGGCGCGGGATGTCGGCCGAGCGGCTACGGTGGGCCGGTGAAAGTAGCCGTTCTGGCCCTCGACAGGGTGTTCGACTCCGGGATCTCAGCCGTCCTGGACGTGCTGCACACCGCCAACGCCCTGCGCCGCGAGCTGCCCGGCGCCGCCCCGCCCGCCTTCGACATCCGCACGGTCGGCGTCCGCCGGCGCGTCAGCAGCGGCCTGGGCCACCGCATCGACACCGAGCCCGCCCGGGAGGCGGAGGACGCCGGGCTCCTCGTGCTGCCCGCCCTCATGGAGCGCCGCCCGTCCGCGCTCCTGGAGACCGTGGCCGCGCCCGGCCGGCGTACGGCCCGCCGGCTGCTGGCCGAGGCCCGCGAGCGGCGCACACCGCTGGCCTCCGCGTGCACCGGCACCTTCCTGCTGGCCGAGTCGGGGGTGCTGGACGGGCTGCGGGCGACGACGAGCTGGTGGCTCGCGCCGGTGTTCCGCCGGCGCTACCCCCGGGTGGCGCTGGAGGAGACCCGGATGGTCATCACTGCGGACGGGGTCACCACGGCGGGCGCCGCGTTCAGCCACCTCGACCTGGCGCTGGCCGTCGTCGGCATGCGCAGCCCGGCCCTGGCGGACCTGGTGCGGCGCTACCTGGTGGTCGACGACCGGGCCTCGCAGGCCGCGTACATGATCCCCGGGGCGATGGCCCGGCACGAGCCGCTGGTCGCCGCCTTCGAGCGCTGGGTGCGCGCCCGGATCGAGGAGCCGCTGTCGATCGCCGACGCGGCCCGCGACCTGGGCGTCAGCGAGCGCACCCTCCAGCGCACCATGGCCCGCACGCTCGGCTGCTCCCCCATCCGCCTGGTGCAGGACCTGCGGGTCGAGCAGGCCGAGCACCTGCTGCGCACCACCGGCCTGCCGCTGGCCGCGGTCGCCCGCCGGGTCGGTTACGAGAACCCCGGCCCGCTGCGCGCGCTGCTGCGCCGGGTGCGGACGTAGGCCCGGCCCCTTCGGGTCACGCCGAGCGCGCGGGGGTGCGTACCGGGTCGTCGGCGGCCCGCCGCTGCACGGGCAGGGTCACCTTCAGCCCGCGCGGCCCCGACAGCGCGTGGACCAGGCCGAAGCCGGCGGCGACGACGGCCGCGCCGCCCACCGCGTCCAGCACCCAGTGGTTGGCGGTCGCCACGATCGCGCACACCGTGATCAGCGGGTGCAGGGCGCCGAGCAGCTTCTGCCACCCCCTGGGCGCGAGGACCATGATCACGATCCCGCACCACAGGGACCAGCCGAAGTGCAGCGACGGCATCGCGGCGTACTGGTTGGAGATCGCGGTCATCGCCCCGTAGGAGGGGTTCGCCAGGTCCTGCACCCCGTGGACGGTGTCGATGAACCCGAGGCCGGGCATCAGCCGCGGCGGCGCGAGCGGGTACAGCCAGAAGCCCGCCAGGGCGATGACGGTGGCCAGCCCGAGGGAGGCCCGCGCCCAGCGGTAGTCGCCGGGGCGGCGCCAGTACAGGACGGCCAGGATGCCGAGCGGGACCACGAAGTGGAAGGAGGTGTAGTAGAAGTTGAAGAACGCCTCCACCCAGGGCGTGTCGACCACGGCGTGGTTCACGGCGTGCTCGATGTCGATGCCGAGCGCCCGCTCGATGCCGTGGATCCGGCTGCCGTTGCCCTCGGCGAGGGAGCGGCTCGTGGGGGCCGCGGCGCGGATGTGGGAGTAGAGCGAGTAGCCGACCCGTATCAGCAGCAGTTCCAGCAGCAGGTTGGGCCGGGAGAGCACCCGCCGCCAGAACGGCAGCAGCGGCACCCACGACCAGCGCGCGTCGGCGGGCTGCCCGTAGACGGTGGGCACGGGCTCGCGCCAGTACGGGGAGGAGCGGGGCAGGAACGGCACGGCGCAGGCCGCCGCCAGGGCCGCGAGGAGCAGCACGTTGTCCCGTACGGGGGCCAGCGCGGCCAGGTTCGGCAGCAGCACGGCGCTCGGCAGGGTCATGGCCAGTACCACGGCGACGGGCCACACCCGGCGGTCGGCGGCACGCTCGCCCACCTTGCCGGCCACCGCGAGGAGCACCCACAGCAGCTGGTGGCGCCACCCGGCGGGGGACACGGCGACGGCGACGCAGCCGGTGACCGCGACGGCGAGGAGCAGCTGCCCGTCGCGGGCGTAGCGGGCCGCGCGGCGCAGGCCGGTCCAGGCGACGGCTGCGGCGAGGGCGAGGCAGAGGGCGATCTCGGCGGGGCCGCTGAGGCCGAGGCGCAGCAGGGCGCCGTGCAGGGACTGGTTGGCGAGGCCGTCGGGGGCGCCGCCGAGGCCGGTGCCGGCGAGGTGCGCGACCCAGTACGTCCAGGAGTCGCGCGGCAGTGACGCCCAGGCCAGGGCGGTGGCGCCGGCGAAGGTCACGGCGGCGGCCTTGGCGGCGGGGCGGCGGCCGGTGAGCCACAGCAGGGCGGCGAAGAGCAGCAGCGCGGGCTGGAGGGCGGCGGCGAGGCCGACGAGGAACCCGGCGGGGCGTCCGCCGGGGACCCGGAAGACCGCGAGGAGCACCAGCAGCACCGGCAGGACGGCGGTCTGCCCCGGAGAGGCGGCCTCGCGGACGGGCAGGGAGACCATCATCAGCGCGACCAGCACGGGCGCGGCGAGCAGCGCGGTGCGGCGGGGCACCGGGTCGGGCAGGGCGCGGGCGGCGACCAGGCCGATCCCGGCGACGAAGAGCAGCGTCACGCAGGTCCAGGCCACCTCCACGGAGGGGGCGGCGAACCCGGCGAGGGGCTTGAGGACGAGCCCGGCGAAGGGGGTGCCGGTGAACTGCTCGGCGTCGTAGAGCGAGCCGGGCAGGCTGCCGGGCAGGTGGAAGCCGCTGAGCCACTCCCCCGGTGGCACGCGCAGCACCGCGGCCGCCTGTCTGATGCCGAGGACGGCCGCGAGCGCCCACAGCAGGAGGCGTACCGCCCCGAGTCTGCCGCTACCGCCTATGACCCCGGCATGTCCGTTGGCACCGCCGTGCTCCGCCGCGTTAGCCACGCCTCGCCGTCCTCCCGCCCTGTCGACCGCAACCGTGACTTCGCCTGGCTGCCGCGCGTCGTGCCCCGTTTCATTACCTGGACGACGATATCCCGGGCGGGATCCCTAGGATGGCGGCCATGAGCATCGTGAAGATCAACGCGCTGACCGTGCCGGACGAGCAGCGGGAGCTGCTGAGCAGCGGTTCGCCTCGCGGGCGGGTGCAGTGGAGGGTTCGGACGGGTTCGAGTGGTTCGAGCTGCTGCGGCCGATCGAGGGCACGGACCAGTACCTCGTGTACACCCGGTGGCGGTCCGAGGAGGACTTCCAGGCGTGGATGGAGGGTCCGATGAAGGCCGCGCACCAGGGTGGCGGTGGGGCCGGCGGCGGCGGCGAGCGGCCGAAGCCGGCGGCTTCCGGGTCGCAGGTGTGGTCGTTCGAGGTCGTGCAGCAGGCGGCGCCCAAGAAGGCCTGAGGCCTTCCGGGGGCTGGGCGTGGGAAGGGACCCGGGGTGCGCGTCGGCCCGGGTCCCTTCGGTCCGGCCGGGGCGCGGCCGGGAGCCGGTGCCGGGCCGGTCAGTGCCAGAAGGCGTCGTACTCGTCGATGTCCTGGGTGCACTGGTCGATGTCGGTGATCTTGCCGCCGACGATGGTGAAGAAGAGCCCTTCGTGGATCTCGATGCCCCGGTCGCCGCGGTCGCCCTGGGCGACGTGCACGGACATCGCGTGGCCGCGGCCGTCCACCATGACCTGTTCCAGGCGGGCCCGGAAGGTGCCGTTGGTCTCCTCCGCGAAGCGGCGGTAGAGGTCGAGGACGGCTTCACGGCCCTTGTGGTGCCCCGAGAGCGCGTTGTTGCCGGGCACGTGGTGGATGACGTCGGCCGTCATCAGGCTGCCCAGGGTCTCCATGTCGCCCTTGCCGAAGGCCTCGTAGCCGCGGCGGATCAGGGCACAGTCCGGATGCTCCGACATGGCGGTTCCCACCCTCCATTTGTGTGATGTTCGCCTTTCCTCATCATCGGCCCGTGCCTGTGGATATTCCACGCGGGAGGATCGGGAGGCGCTCCACAATGGCGCCATGGACAGGAACTCGATCATCACGACCGACAACACGGCGGACGGCACGGCGGACGGCGCGGCGGACACGACGACGGGCAGCACGACGGACCCTGCGGGGGCGGGCGTTGCGGCGGCGGGCGTTGCGGCGGCGGGCGTTGCGGCGGCCGCCGCCGGCTGGGAGGTGGCAGCGGAGCACTTCACCACCCCGGACGCCACGGCGCTGCGCCGCGCCTACTACGCGGAGGTCGCCGGACGGTATTGGAAGCGGTCCGTCACCGAGGCCGAGATCGACCAGGGACTACTGGACTTCCCTGCCGACGACCTCGTCCCGCCGACGGGCTGGTTCGTGGTCGGCCGGCTCGACGGGCGGCCCCTGGCCTGCGGCGGCATACGCCTGCTCGACCCGGCCACGGCGGAGCTGACCCGGGTGTACGTGGACCGGCGCGCCCGCGGCACCGGCGGCGGGGCCGCCCTGCTGGCCGCCCTGGAGGAGGCCGCGCGCGAGCTGGGCGCCACGCGCCTGCGCCTGGACACCCGTACGGACCTGGTGGAGGCCCGCGCCCTGTACGCGCGCCACGGGTACCGGGAGATACCGGCGTACAACTCCGTGCCCTACGCGCAGCACTGGTTCGAGAAGACCCTGGACGCAGCCGCCTCCTAGGACGGATCCGGGCGAGCCCGTGCCGGAGCGGTCCGACGCGCTCAGCGCCGCTGGGTGCCGCGCGAGGGCGGTGGCGCGGAGTGGTCCCGGCGCGGCGGGTGGTCGTAGGGCTCCTCGGAGTCGGATCCGCACAGTTCCCGGTTGAGTTCCTCGACCAGTTTGACGAGGTCGGTGGGGCGCTCGGGGCCCCACCAGTCGCCGAGGAGCTCCGCCAGGGACTCCTGCCGGGCCTGCGCCAGCCGGGCCGCGACCTCCCGGCCGCGGTCGGTGAGGACGAGCGGCAGTCCTTCCCGGGCGGCGAGTCCGCGCTCCTCGGTCTGGCGGGCGGCCTCGGTGACGGCCCTGAGCGGCACGGCGGTGCGCTCCGCGAGCACGGCCGGCTCGACGGAGCCGTACTTGTTCATCCGCAGCAGCAGCCAGCTGGCGGCGGGGAGCAGGTCGTATCCGGCCTTGGCGGTGATCTTCTCGTAGACGTGGCGGCGGCCCTCGCGGGTGCCGAGCACGGACAGCGCGCGGGCGACCTCCTCGTGCGAGGAGCGGTGCACGGGGTTGGAGGCGAGGGTCTCGGTCACATCGGGTGCGGTGACGGACGCGCGGAGCTTGTCCTCCTTGAGGAACCAGGAGATCAGGAAGGCGAGGAGGACCACCGGCACCGCGTAGAGGAAGACGTCGGTGATGGCGGAGGAGTAGGCGTCGAGCACCCGGGGGCGCAGCGCGGGCGGAAGGGCGCCGATCGCCCGCGGGTCGGCCTCCAGCCGGGTGGGGGCGGCGGCGGGCGGCAGGGGGATTCCGGCGAGGGTGGCGGACAGTTTGTCGCCGAGCCGGTTGGTGAAGACCGTGCCGAAGATGGCGACGCCGAAGGAGGCGCCGATGGACCGGAAGAAGGTGGCGCCCGAGGTGGCGACGCCGAGGTCGGCGTAGCTGACCGCGTTCTGCACGACCAGGACGAGCACCTGCATCACCAGGCCGAGGCCGGTGCCGAAGACGAAGAAGTAGACGCTCGTCTCCCAGTCGGAGCTGGTGCGCTCCAGCTGGTGCAGGAGCAGCAGGCCGAGGGCGGTGACGGCGGTGCCGGCGATGGGGAAGACCTTCCACCGGCCGGTGCGGCTGACGATCTGGCCGGAGACGGTGGAGGCGATCAGCAGGCCGAACACCATCGGCAGCATGTGGACGCCCGACATGGTGGGTGAGACGCCCCGTACGACCTGGAGGAAGGTCGGCAGGTAGACCATCGCGCCGAACATCGCGAAGCCGATGACGAAGCTGATCACCGAGCAGAGGGTGAAGGTGCGGATCCGGAACAGGCCCAGCGGCAGCACGGGTTCCGCGGCCCGCCGCTCGACGAGGAGGAAGGCCGCGAGGAGGACGGCGCCGAGGACGGCCAGCCCGATGATCCGGGCCGATCCCCAGCCCCAGGTACCGCCGAGGGAGGCGACGAGGACGAGGCAGGTGGCGACGGAGGCGATCAGGAAGGTGCCGAGGTAGTCGATGGTGTGGCGGGAGGACCGCGCCGGGATGTGCAGGGCGGTGGCGATGACGACGAGCGCGACGAGGCCGATGGGGAGGTTGATGTAGAAGACCCAGCGCCAGGAGAGGTGGTCCACGAACAGGCCGCCCAGCAGGGGGCCGAGCACACTGGTCGCGCCGAAGACGGCGCCGAAGAGGCCCTGGTACTTGCCGCGCTCCCGGGGCGGGACGATGTCACCGACGATCGCCATCGACAGCACCATCAGCCCGCCGCCGCCGAGGCCCTGGAGGGCGCGGTAGCCGATCAGCTGGGGCATGTCCTGGGCGAGGCCGCACAGGGCGGACCCGATCAGGAAGATGACGATGGCGGCCTGATAGAGCCTCTTGCGCCCGTACTGGTCGCCGAGCTTGCCCCACAGGGGCGTGGCGGCGGTGGAGGCCAGCATGTACGCGGTGACCACCCAGGACAGGTGCTCCATGCCGCCGAGCTCGCTGACGATCGTGGGGAGCGCGGTGGAGACGATGGTCTGGTCGAGTGCGGAGATCAGCAGGCCCAGCAACAGGGCCCCGATCGAGACGAGCACCTCGCGCGAGGCGTGCTCGGCACCGGGCCTCGGGCCCACGGCCGACGCGGTCACATCCTGAGCCATCGGCTCCTCCTCAGGCCGGACAACATCTCCATCCTGAGCGGTGTGTCCCGTTATGGCCTCTCGGGAGGGTTGGGTGGGGCCGAAGGGGTCTGCATAATCGCTGGCAGTGTCCAGGGAGGGGTACCAGTGAGCGCAGAGCGCTGTCCGGATTGCGGCGCCGCGGGCGTCGGCTGCGAGTGCGCGCGGGGGGTGGGCTTCAACCCGCTGCGCATTCGCCCGTACGTGACCATGCCGGAAGCCGACCAGGCCCCGCCGCCCCCGCAGCCGGTCCTGGGGGCCATGGCCCGGCCGGACCAGCCCCAGGGCACCCCGTTCCCGGCCACGGCCGCGCCGGAGACCCCGGCGCCCTGGCCGGCGACCCCGGAGGCCAGTGCAACCGAACCGGCGTCCCCACCGGACGACTGGCCGGCCGAGCCGCGAACCCGCCCGACGGAGCCTGAATCCCCGGCCGCCGCTCAGGCGGCCCCGCCGGAGGCCTGGGCACCGCAGCCCGACGCCCCGGCGGGCGCCCCGGCGACACCAGCAGACGACTGGCCGGCCCAGCCGGCAGCCCGGCCGACCGAACCGGAGGCCCCGGTGGCCCGAGCAGGTGACCCGGCCGCCCAGGCGACACCAGACGACTGGCCGGCCCAGCCGCAAGCCTGGTCGACAGAGCCGGGAGCCCCGACCGCGCAGGCGGCCCCGCCGGAGGCCTGGGCACCGCAGCCCGACGCCCCAGCGGTGCCGCCGGAGGCTTGGAGTGCGCAGCCGGCTGTTCCGGATTCGCCGTCGGGCGCCCCGACGCCGGAGCCCGGCGTGGCGGGGGGCCATCCGGATGCCCTTGCGGGGGCGACCGCGGCTCCGACCGGCTCAGCCGGCGCCGTCCCGGATGGTGCGGTGGCCTCGGCCGGTGCGACCGCGGCTCCGGTGGACGGTGGGGCGACCGGGAGCCCCTTCGGTGACCCCATGACGCCGCACGGCGACGCCTCCGCCCAGCCCGGTGTTTCCGGCAGTCTCGCCAACGGCAGCCCCGGGGCCCCGCACGGCGGGCTCACGGGCGACGAGGCGCCGACGGCCATGCTCGCGCCCGTCCCCGCGGCGGAGCCTGACACTCCGGCGTACGGGATACCCGTGGCCCCCGTACCGCCGGCGGAGCAGACCGTGCAGCTCCGGGCCGTGCCCCCGCGGTGGCCCGATGACCGCCCCGTCAAGCGGCAGCGATCCCGGCTGCCGTTGCTGGCCGTGGCGGGAGCGGCCGTGGCCGTCGGCGCGGTCGGGCTGGCCCTCGTCATGTTCACGGGCTCCGAGAAGAGCGACGCTGCACTGGTGGACCCCAAACCGTCGGCGCTCGTGACGGAGTCGGCCCCCGCCGGCCCGTCGGAGGCGCCGACCGGCCCGTCCGCGAGTATTTCCGCGTCGCCCCCGCCGTCCCCGTCGGCGAGTGCCTCGCGTTCGGCGTCCGCCTCCCCCAGCGCGTCCCGTTCGGCCTCGCCGTCGCCGACGCCGTCCGCCGGCGCGTCCCGCACCCCGAGCCCCACTGCCCCTCCGCGGCCCGCGAAGCCGGTGACGCTGCGTCCCGGCGACTCGGGGGCCGAGGTGGAGAAGCTCCAGCGGCTGCTGGCGGAGCAGGACCTGTACCGGGGCCGGTTCGACGGCCGGTACGGCCGCGGCGTGGAGCGGGCGGTGGCGGACTTCCAGATGGAGCAGGGGGTGTTCGAGGACGAGTTCGGCGTCTACGGCCCCGCGACCCGCCGCGCTCTGGAGGGATAAGTCACTCGGCTGTCGGTGGCGCGGACCCCCCGGGTTTTGTATCGTGAAGAAACAAAGTGGTTCCGTCCGCAACCCCTGACCGGTGGACGGAACCGCTTGTTCTCTTGTGTCACCCGTCTGGAGCCCCGCCGATGCCGGCCAGCACCACCACCACCGCCCCCACCGTCCTCACCGCCCGGGCACTGCTCCTGGACATGGACGGGACCATCGTCAACTCCGACGCGGTGGTCGAGCGCTGCTGGCGCGCATGGGCGGTGTCGCACGGGCTGGATCCGCGAGAGGCCCTGAAGGTGGTGCACGGCCGCCAGGGTTACGCCACCATGGCGATCCTGCTGCCCGAGCGCCCGATGGAGCTCAACCACGCCGAGAACGCCGTGATGCTGGCCCGCGAGACGGCCGACACCGACGGCGTGGTCCCCGTCGCGGGCGCCCCCGAGTTCATGGCGTCGCTCGCCGGCCTGCCGCACGCCCTGGTCACCTCGGCCGACGCCGCCCTGGCCGAAGCCCGGATGACGGCCGCCGCGCTCCCGATGCCGCAGGTCCGGGTCACCGCCGAGTCCGTCGGGGCCAGCAAGCCGGACCCCGAGGGCTTCCTCAAGGGCGCGGCCGAGCTGGGGGTGGACCCGGCCGACTGCGTAGTCTTCGAGGACTCGGGGGCCGGCGTCGCGGCGGGCCTGGCCGCCGGCATGCGGGTGATCGGCATAGGCCCCCGCGCCGCCGCCCACGGTCCGACGGTCCACGTCCCCGACCTGACCTCGGTCCGCGTCGAACACGCCGGGGCCGGCACGATCCGCCTCACCCTCACGCCGCCCGCCTAACGGCCCCCGAACTGGCGGGCCCCACGGGCAGGACGTCGGGGGCTCACAGCCCCGAACCGCCCGTCGCGTCGATCACACGGCCCGTCACCCAGCGCGCGTCGTCGGAGGCGAGGAAGGCCACGATGTCGGCCACATCCTCCGGCCGCCCCACCCGGCCCAGGGCGGCCAGGGACGCCGCCTGCGCTTCGGCCTCCGGGTTGCCGCGCAGCCAGCCGGCGTTGACGTCCGTGTCGATGACGCCGGGCGCCACCGAGTTCACGGTGATGCCCCGGGGCCCCAGCTCCTTCGCCAGGTTGAGGGTGAAGGTGTCGAGGGCCCCCTTGGTGGCCCCGTAGGCGATGATCTCCGGCATGGCGAGGCGGGCCGCGCCGCTGGAGATGTTGACGATCCGCCCTCCGTCGCGCAGCCGCCGCAGCCCCTGCTGCACGATGAAGAACGGTGCGCGGACGTTGACGGCGAAGACCTCGTCGAAGCCCTCCTCGGTCAGCGATGCCAGATCGGAGCTGCGGCCGATGCCGGCCTTGTTGACGATGATGTCGACCGCTCCACCGGGTGCGTGGGCCTCGGCCCGGGCGTCGAACGCGGCCCACAGGGAGGCCGCGTCACCGTGCCGTCCCAGCTCCGCGCGCAGGGCGAAGGCCCGGCCGCCGTCCTTGCGAATGCGCTCGACGACCTCGTCCGCCGCCGCCTCGTCGCGTGCGTAGGCGACCGCGACGGTGGCTCCGTCCCTGCCGAGACGCGGCCCGGCAGCCTGTACGCGGCCTTCGGGGACAAGAAGTCCCTGTTCAAGGAGGTGGTCCACAGCTACGGGCGCTCACCGGTGGGAGCCTTCGTCGGCGTCGCCCTCGAGGAGGAGGCCACCGCCCGCGCCGCCTTCACCCGCATCCTGCGCGAGGCGGCGACCACCTACCCCTGCCCCTCCCACCCGGCCGGGTGCCTGACGATCAGCGCGGCCACCAACGTCACCCCGCAGGAGGCGGAGGCGGAGGCGTTCCTGCGCGACCTGCGCAACGAGAACATCGGCGTCTTCGAGGCCCGCCTGCGCTCGGCGCAGCGGGCGGGCGAGCTCCCCGACACGGCCGCCCCCCGCGCGCTGGCCGCGTACTTCGCGGCGGTGATCCAGGGGATGTCGCAGCGGGCCCGCGACGGGGCCACCGCGGCCGAGCTGACCGAGACCGCCGAGCTGGCCCTTGCCGCGTGGCCCGCGGTACGGCCCTGACCCGCCCGACGGGCGGAGCGGGAGCCGCCCCGCGGCCCCGGAGGCGCGGGCCGGGTCAGCCGGCGATCGCCTCGTACAGCGAGAAACCGGCCAGCGCCGCCATGACACCGGCCGCGATCTTGGTGATGAGCCGTAGCGGTACGTACTTCATGAGGGTGCGCCCGCCCAGGATGCCGATGCCCGCGACGGCCCAGAGCGCCAGCACCGCGCCGAGGCCGACGGAGAGCGGGTCGTCGTACCGGGCCGCGAGGTTGGCCGTCATGATCTGGGTCAGGTCGCCGAACTCGGCCACCAGGATCAGCATGAAGCCGGCCCCCGAGACCTTCCAGAAGGACTGGTCGGCGGGTGCCTTGACCTGCTCGTCCTCGTCGTTCTTCTTCAGCAGCAGCATGGCCGCGCCGGCGAGGAAGAGAAGGCCGACGACGGCCTGGACGAGCCGGTGGGGCAGGAGCGTCAGCACGCTGCCCGCGGCGATGGCCAGCGCGACGTGGACGGCGAAGGCGGCGGCGACGCCCGCGAAGACGTACGAGGCGCGGTAGCGGGTGCCGAGCATCAGGCCGGCGAGGGCCGTCTTGTCGGGGAGTTCGGCGAGGAAGACGACGCCGAAGGCGATGGCCAGGACGCTGAAGCTGAACACGGGGTGGAACCTCGATCGGTCGGTCGGCAGGACGCCGTCGGACCGAGAGACCTGGTGTTTCAGGGGTCGCTTCGGCTCAGCGGCGCCCTGGGAGGCGTGAACACACCACGTGCCACGCATGATGCGTCGCACGCGCCGTGTCACATGAACAGGGCACTGCGGCCGAAGGTCTCGCTGGCCGGCCGCTGACGCTGCCTGCCTCCGGGCGCCGGCTGGGTGACCCAGCAGTATGTCGACGGTCCGGCGAAGAGCTACTCCCCTTCTGCTCCGCCCAGGGTACGCGACGGCGCCGACAGGACGAAGGCGCCCGGTATGTGAGCTTGACCCCACTCCGCCCCACCTCGGCGCCCGGAACCTCAACTTCCCCTTGAACGGGCGCCCTTGAGCGTCTTGATGTGACGTGCCCATGTCGGCAATCTGTCACCTGGCGCCCGTCCCCCCGACACCTGGCGCCGCCAGCATGGCCGCGTCCCGCCGGGGCCGCTCGGCCACTCCACCCCCCGCATCAGGGAGCCCTCCATGGCCCTCATATCCACCCGCACGCCCTCCGTCTACGCGCGTCGCATCGGCCGCGCGGGCGTCCTCGCGTCCGCCGTCGCGCTCGCCTCCCTCACCTCGCTCGTGAACGCCCCGGCCGCCCTGGCCTCCCCGCCCACCCCCATCAGCGCGGCCGAGGCCCGCTCCTACCTGGCCACGATCACCCCCGCCGCCGAGGGCTCCCTCACCGGCTACAGCCGCTCGCAGTTCCCCCACTGGAGCACGGTCTCCGGGACCTGCAACACCCGCGAGACGGTCCTCAAGCGGGACGGCGTGAACGTCGTGACCGACTCCGCCTGCGCCTCCGTCAGCGGCAGCTGGTACTCGGAGTACGACGGCGCCACCTGGACCGCCGCATCAGACGTCGACATCGACCACATGGTCCCCCTCGCCGAGGCCTGGCGCTCGGGCGCCGCCTCCTGGACCACCACCAAGCGCCAGCAGTTCGCGAACGACCTCACCCGGCCGCAGCTCATCGCCGTCACGGACAACGTCAACCAGGCCAAGGGCGACCTCGACCCCGGCAAGTGGCTGCCCCCGCGGACCGGCTACCGCTGCACGTACGCACGGATGTGGGTCCAGGTGAAGCAGTACTGGGGCCTGAGCATGGACTCGGGGGAGAAGACGGCCCTGGTGAACATCCTGAACGGCTGCTGACAAGGAACCGGCGGGCGCCCCTCGCCCTTACCCCCTGGCGGATCCCCTGGACGCCCCGGACGCCCCGGGAGCCTCTCGGGGTCTTCACCCCCGCTATCCCCCGCCAGGGGGAGGCCGGCTCCCCTCCCCGCCCCGTACCGTGATCGAAAGGGCTGCCGAGGAGGGGGAGTTGGATGGCCGGACTGCGGTTGGGACCGCTGCTGCGCTACGTCGACTGGAACACGGGCGACTGCGCCACGATATGGGTCGAGGCGGACCGCCCGTGCACCGCCGAGGTGCGGTGCGCCGACGGGGCCGGCGGCAGCGCCCGCACCTTCCAGATCGCCGGCCACCACTACGCGCTGGTGCCGGTCACGGGCCTGACCCCGGGCACGACCACGGCCTACGAGGTGCTGCTCGACGGCCACCTCGTCTGGCCGGCGGCCGGCGGCGGCTTCCCGCCCAGCACGATCAGCACCCCCGGGGTGGGCGGCGGTCCCGGGCAGCCGGCCCCCGGACTGCGCGTCACCTTCGGCTCCTGCCGGCAGGCGGCGCCGCCGGCCGGCCGCCGCGGACCGCACGGCCCCGACGCCCTCGACACCCTCGCGGCGCAGCTGGCCCGCAACCCGCAGGAGGTCCGGCCGGACGTCCTGCTGCTGCTCGGCGACCAGGTCTACGCCGACCACCTCTCCCGCGAGACCCGCAGATGGCTCGCGGCCCGCCGCGACCTGCGGGAACCACCGGGCGCCCAGGTTGCGGACTACGAGGAGTACACCCGCCTCTACTACGAGTCCTGGCTCGACCCGGAGATCCGCTGGCTCCTGTCGACCGTCCCGAGCCTGCACATATTCGACGACCACGACGTCATCGACGACTGGAACACCAGCGCCGCCTGGCTGGCGCAGATGCGCGCGACCGCGTGGTGGCCGGAGCGGGTGCTCAGCGGGCTGATGTCGTACTGGGTCTACCAGCACCTGGGCAACCTCTCCCCGGCCGAACTCGCGGCGGACGCGCTGTACGCGGCCGTACGGGCCACCCCGGACGGCACCGACGCGCTGCGCGCCCACGCGGCCGCGGCGGACGCCGATCCCGCTTCGGTGCGCTGGAGTTACCGGCGGGACTTCGGCCGGTCACGGCTGCTGATGGTGGACACCCGGGCGGCCCGCGTGCTGGCCGAGGACGGGCGGGCCATGCTCGACCCGGCCGAGCAGCGCTGGCTCCGGGAGAACGCCCTGGAAGGGCTGGGGGGTTACGACCACCTGCTGATCGGTTCCTCGCTGCCGTGGCTGATGCCGCCCCTGGTCCACGACGCGGAAGTGTGGAACGCGGCGCTGTGCCGGGGGGAGCGCGGGGCGCGGTGGGCGCGGATCGGGGAGGACCTGCGCCGGCGCAGCGATCTGGAGCACTGGGCGGCGTTCCCCGCGTCGTTCGCCGCGCTGAGCGACCTGATCGAGGAGGTGGGCACGGGCCCGCGAGCCCCGGCGACGGTCGCCGTCCTGTCCGGAGACGTCCATCACGCCTACGTGGCCGAGCCGCGCATACCGAGCACGGCCCGAGTGTTCCAGCTGACGTGTTCCCCGGTGCACAACTCCATCCACCCGCTGGTGAAGTGGGGATTCCGGCTGGGCTGGTCCCGGCTGGGCCGGTGGCTGGGGCGCGGCTTCTCACGCCACGGCCGGACGGGCAGGCCGCCGGTGAGCTGGCGGCGTACGGGCGGCCCGTGGTTCGGCAACCAGCTGATGACGCTGGCCCTGACGGGCCGCAGCGCCCGGCTGCGGCTGGACCAGGCCCGGTCGGGCCGGCCGGGGGCCCGGCTCGTCCAGGTGCTGGACCGCGAACTCACCGGCCCGGAGTAGGCCGGGGGTTCGCAGGCCCTGCGCCGGGCGTACGCTGTATGGCTGTCAAGCCGCCCCTGCCGCTCCCCGCGACGACGCGGCGCTTCGGACTGGGGAGTCCCGTCTTGCTTGAGACTCTGGGGTCGTTGACCGCGAGCCCCTGGATCTACGCCGTGGTGGCGGTGTCGGTGGTGCTCGACGTGTTCCTGCCGGTGCTGCCGAGCGGGATGCTGGTGATCACCGCTGCGGCGGCCGCAGCGGCGGCCACGGGTTCGCCCGCCCGGGTCCCGGACCTGATGCTGCTGCTGGTGACCGCCACGACGGCCTCGGTGCTGGGTGACATGGCGGCGTACCGGGTGGCCCGGCGGGGCGGGCCCCGGCTGGACCGTGCCATCGCCCGTTCGCGGCGTCTGAGCCTGGCGCAGGAACGCCTGGGCACCGCCCTGGTGAAGGGCGGGGGCGCGCTGGTGGTCATCGCCCGCTTCGCCCCGGCCGGCCGCTCGGTGGTGTCACTGGGCGCGGGCCGGACGCAGCGCAAGGTGACGGAGTTCCTGCCCTGGTCGGTGCTGGCGGGCATGAGCTGGGCGAGCTACAGCGTGGCGCTGGGCTACTTCGGCACGCAGTGGCTGGGCACGGCCTGGCTGGGCAGCGGCGTCTCGCTGGTCGCCCTCTTCGCGGCGGGCTCCCTGGCCGCATACCTCATCCGCCGCCCACCCCCCACCCCAGCCACAGCCTGACCAACCCCCGCTCCACCCCCACCGCTCGCTCCCAGCCCCCGTCTCACCCCGACCCCGCCCACCCACTGAGGGCCGATCCTCCGGCGTCGCCCCGCACCCGCGCCCGGCACGGGCCCGTCCACCCGGCGAGGGCCGATCCCCCGGCGCTCCACCTCGCCCCGGAGCCCACCCGACCGGCCCCGCAGCTCGGCCCTGGCGACCCGGCACCCGACAGCCCGACCGCGCAGGCCAGCTCTCCGGCACCCGGCGCCCGGCACCCGGCACCCGGCACCCGGCACCCGGGGACGGTGCCCGCGGGCCGTGGCGGCGCTGGGCGGTCTGCGCGCGGGCGCCCTCGATTCCCCCCGGAGGGAGTAGGCCGGTCACCCGTTCACCCGGCAGGGATCGCCGCCGTCCTCCCCGGCTTCTAGCGTCCAGAACACGGCGCAAGCGCATCCGCGTCACGTCCCTGCCCTGGCCGCGCCGTTCCGAGGAGCCCGAGGAGTTCTCTCCATGTCCCCCACGCGCACGCCCGCCCGGCACCGCCTGACCGGGGTCGCGGCCGCGACACTCGTCTTCGCGGCCGTCACACCCGCCACTCTCGCCTCCGCCGCCCCCTCCGCCACCGTCTCCCCGGGCACCGTCGCCCCCGGCAGCCGCGTCAGCCTCACCCTCGACGGCTGCGACACCTCGACCGGCAGGGCGTCCTCCCGCGCCTTCGGCGACGTCTCGCTGTCCTCGGGCAGCCGGGCCAGCCTCTCCGGCTCCGCCACCGTCTACGGCGACGCCACCGCCGGCTCGTATCCCGTCACCTTCGAGTGCGGCGGGTCCGGGGGCCGGCGCGTCACCGTCACCCTCCAGGTCTCCCCCGGCGCCGCTCGCGGCGGCCTCGGCGGCAGCGTCGACTCGATGAGCCCGGGCCAGATCGCCCTGGGCGCCACCCTCGCCGCCGGTGCGCTCGGCACCGGGCTCTGGCTGCTGCGGCGCCGCTGGTCCCACGCCGCCTGACCGGCAGCCGGCCACCGGCGGGGACCGCCGGGCCGGTCAGACCGCGGCGGGCGTGCGGCCGCGTACCTGTACGCCGTCGAGCAGTGCGGCGGTCGCCTCCGCGACGGCGTCCACGGCGGCGTCGAAGACCTCCTGGTTGTGTGCGGCCGGCACCCGGAAGCCGGACACCTTCCGGACGTACTGGAGCGCGGCCGCGCGGATCTCCTCCTCGGTGGCCTTCTCGGGGATGGCGGGCGGGCGCAGGGTCTTAATGGAGCGGCACATACCTCCACTATGGCGCGGCCGACGGCAGCTCTGCCCCGGAAAGCCGCATGATGAGCCCGGCCTGGAGCCTCCCCCGCAGCTCCGGGTCGGCGACCTCCTCCAGGAGCCCGATGGCCTGCCGGGTGCTCTCGGCGGCCCGCCGGTCCTCGCGGAGCGAAGCGGTCTGGGCGGCCATGTGCCGCAGGGCGAGATCGGCGCGCCGGTGGAACAGCTGCCCGACGAGGGTGACGACCAGGCCGACGGAGCTGGTGACGACCCCCAGATACGCGTCGCCCGACGTCTCGGCCTTCCACACGGCGAGCCCGACCCCGAAGAGCAGCACCGCCGCGCCGACCCCCGCGAACCGCTGGCTGGTCGCGAAGCTGCTGCGCGCCTGCGTCAGCCCGTAGGCGTAGTACTCGACGAGGATCGGGGTGAAGTCGTCGTGTCGGTCGGCCCGTTCGGCCGCGTCCCCGTGCCGGGCCCCGGCGTCCACCAGCCGGACGTCCCCGGCCTCCCGCGCGCCTTCCCCGAGCCGCGCGAGCAGCCGCTCCCGCTCGGCGTCCCGGTCCCGCTCGAACCGGGCCTGGCCCATCAGCCCGACCACGAGCAGCCCGAGCCCCGCCACCGCGAGCCCGGCGGCCCCGACCCACTCCACTCCCCCTGCCACACCCTCCAGATCCCCGCGTCGCCGCGCGGGAAACCAGCCCGGACCCTAGACTGGCGAACGCCCGACATGTCCGGCACAAGGGATCCCCGAGGGAGCCACACCATGGCCAAGCGAGGAAACAAGAAGCGCGCCCGCAAGAAGAAGAAGGCCAACCACGGCAAGCGCCCCAACGCCTGACCCCGCACCCCCAGCCCCCAGCAGACCCCCCTGCCCCACGCGGCCGGGGGGTCTCCTGCACGAGACGCAACCGGCCAGATGCAGAAGGCCCCCAACCGTGATCGGTTGGGGGCCTTCGTGCTGGTGGGCGTGGACGGTTTCGAACCGCCGACATCTGCTTTGTAAGCTCGCCCAGGGGCAACCCATGACGGGCTGAGCCCAGCATGCAGAGCCTCTCCCTGCTGCTCGCGAGCGCCAGGATCCACCCACGTTGATGTCAGCGACGGATGTCAGCGGTGGGTTACCACCAAGACCACTTCTTCTTCCGAAGCGCCTGCTTCTTCGCCTTGGCTTCCCCCTCCTTGCGGTCCGCCACCCCACGGGCTGTCCACTCGCCCTGATGCAAGTGGCACTGGCCGCTGCCCACGATGGCCAGCCTCGTGCACCGACCACCGCTCTTCTTCGCCGCTCCACATCTCGGCTGGGTCACCCCTCGCGCCTCCTTCCCAAGTCGCCACACGGACGCTGGCAGCGTCTCGCCGGCCATGCAGACCGGGAAGGCGCACACGGAAGCGCAGCGGGGCACACGGCTCCGGAGGCCTGTAAATCTCACGTGTCTCCTCAGGTCAGCAGCCTCCGATTGGCAAGCTGACCCTTGCCGGTCCACGAATAGGCCGCAGCTCGTGGAAGGAGCTACTGGACGTCACCCAGCAGTGAGGTTGACACAACGGATGCGCCGTTGGCGCCGCCGGCCAATCGGCGCCTGCGGCCGCCAGAAAGTAGCTACATGGACTCCGGCAGCGTCTCGCCAGGCGTGCGGGCTGAGCAGGGGGCACACAGGAGCACGGCGGCGCACGCAGCTCCGAAGCCTTGGGCACCTCAGGCACGAAATAGGTCAGATCCTAGGCACACAGCCAAGTCGCTCCTCACCAGCGCACCGGAGACGCGTGGGCCTTGTCATGAGCCGCCGCTTGCCGAATCTTTAACCATGCGATCTTCTGATCTGAGCGAGCGCAAATTTCGATCAATGTTGATCAGATTCTTTAAGTCTGGATCAGATTCACTCATTGATCGATATCGCGCCGCTCGAATCTGAGAGCATACGCGGAGGCCCCGCCCTCGAAAGGATCGCAGATCGAGCATGATTGATCTTCCCGCCCTGCCCACCGGACCGAAGTACATGCCGATCACTCCGGAGATGGCGGATCTATGGCTCACGCACTGCAATCCAGTTAGCAATAGGGTCATGTCGGATACCGTCTATGAGCGATACGCCAAGGCGATGTCGGACGGTGCGTGGCGAACAACTCACCAGGGGTTGGCCTTCGATGCGAGCGGGATGCTACTCGACGGGCAGCATCGCCTTATGGGAATTAAGATCTCAGGCGTAACGGTAGAGATGCTTGTGATTCCGAATTGCGACCCTGAGACGTTCGATGTCCTTGATTCGGGTCACCGTCGGCAGGCTGCCCAACTCCTCAAGATCCCACACCGGACAGTGGTAGCCGCGGCAGCCCGCATTATCGGGCAGATGTACAAGATGTGGGATCCGGTCACCCTCTTCGATGGGTTCTATGACACTAAGGCCGCCACGTCGGACATCTTGCGGGCGGTCGCGGCCTGGCCCGAGCTAACTACCCTGGCTCCCATCGCCGCTGCGTCGTATAGGGCGTCGGGTATCAACCAGCCGACACATCTAGCTGTCCTGGCCCAAGCGGCCAGGACTGATCACTCCGGGAAGATTGAGGATTGGGCTCACGGCCTCATCTCGGGCGCCAATATGGACTCAAAGGATCCACGATTGGTCCTCCGCAACAGATTCTTTCGAGATCGCGTGATCCTGGGCACCAGTGGCGGTCGGCGAACCTCTTACAATCTAATCGCCAAATCATGGAATAGTTGGGCACAGGGGAAACTCCTGGGAACTCTAAAGTCCCTGGATGGGGAAGGTGTGATTCCTGTGATTGGAACGGAGAAATTCCGACCATGATTTTTGCTCCAGTGGAGACGCCAGGGATCCCCGGGCAGTGACCCTAGTAATCCCCGCTGTCATCCCGTCTGCCGTCGACCCACACGGAGTGATAGCGGAGCAGGCTTCTGGGGCCCAGGTGGAGCGCCCTGCTGGACGAACGACCTGGGCCCCAGAAGCCTGGTCTGCTATGGCTTGCCTGGGTCGACGGCAGACGGGATGACAGCCCCCACCCCCACCACAAACCGGCCGGCAGACGCAGGACGAGCCCGGTCCATCCCGGAGCCTGAGCGCCCCCGCCGGAGGCATCGTTCTAGCGGGTGGCCGACCGTGCAGGCTGGGTCAAACCCATCAAGCCCTTAGCCACAGTGGCGCGCGGCCGGCGGTCCGGGCAGGAGCGGGGCGGAGACAGGAGCGCAGGCCCGGGGCGATGGGCGCGCGACGCCGCCTTGGCGGCGGAAGCGCCCTTGATGAAGTAGGGAAACTCTTACCGCGCCGCCCGGCTCAAAGCGCGAAGGGCTCGTACGCCATGGCTCGGTCCACGACCTTCTCGGCGCTCAGTTCGGGGTCGAAGTCCCAGTAGACGTAGTCGCTGATGCGGGGGCATCGCAGTTCGGCCTTGAGGACGTCCAGGGCCGTGCCGACTTCGGTCTCGTCGGTGATGGTTCCGTCCATGAGCTGTCGAACGAGTTCTACCGCTTCGTCGCACGTCACGCCGTGCTGAGATGCCGGCCGTCGTGGCTGCGGACGTGGGGGCCCGCGTCGTCCAGGGCGTCCAGGAGGCGGATCGCGAAGACCTCCGACATCTGCTCGGAGACCTCCTCTGGGGTGAGCCAGTCGACCGCGGTCGACTCCTCCGAAGTGCGCTCCGTCCCGCCGGACGGCTTGCAGCGGAAGACCAGGGCGACGATGCCCCGGGCGGTGTTCTTGTAGACCCCGGTGAGCTCGTCGACTTCGACCTCGATGCCCGTCTCCTCCAGGACCTCGCGGCGGACGCCGGCCTCCGGGGATTCGGTGAGTTCCAAGACTCCGCCCGGCAGTTCCCAAGTTCCGTTGTCCGCCCGGCGGATCGCCAGGAGCCGGCCGTCCTCGCGCACCACTGCCCCGGCTACGGACACGGAGTGCAGTGGCGTTGACTTGCCCTGAGGGGAACCCGTACTCATGTACAGGAGCATAGGAGGAAGAGAAGGACTATGGGAACCGCAGTGGGAGGTGGCCGAGGGGCTGTGCCGCGCTACGTGCAGATCGCCGACGACATCGTGCAGCAGATCCGGGCCGGCGTCTTGAAGGCCGGGGACATGGTGCCGAGCGAGTCCGAGTTGGTGGAGCGCTACGGCGTCGCCGGCGGGACGGTCCGCAAGGCCATGGTGGAGGTGCGGGCGAGCGGCCTGGTGGAGACGCGGCATGGGAAGGGCTCAACCGTGAAGGCCCGGCCGCCGGTGCGCCTCCGCTCCTCGGACCGCTTCCGGCGTACGCACCGGCGGGAGGGTAGGGCGGCGTACCTGGCCGAGTCCGCTCAGTCCGGCGCCGAAGCCAAGGTGAGCGTGCTGTTCATCGGGCCCATGGAGGCGCCGGAGGAAGTCGCCGGACGGCTTGGGGTTGCCGCGGGAACGCAGGTGCTGGCCCGCCGGCGGCTGTACTTCCGGAACGGGACGCCCGTGGAGACGGCCAGCTCGTATCTGCCGTGGGACGTCGTGAAGGACATCCCGGAGCTGTTCGCCGAGAATCCTGGCCCCGGCGGCATCTACGCACGGCTAGAGGATCACGGTCATGTCTTCGCCGAGTACGTGGAGACACTCCAGGCCCGGCCGGCGGCCAAGGCCGAGGCGACCGAGCTGTCGCTGACTCCCGGTGCTCCCGTGGTGCATCTGATCCGCGACGCCGTTACAGCAGAAGGCCGCGTGGTGGAGGTCTGCGACACCCTCATGGCCGCTGACCAGTTCGTTTTCGAGTACCGGATCCCTGCGCGCGACTGACGCTCGCTCAACTCCCCTCAGCCCGCCGCGAGTTTCTCTTCGCGGCGGGTTGACTCATGTACAGGAGTTGGGCACTCTTCTTCATGTCACTCCTATACATGAGTGACGGAGTCCGACCTCTATAGAGGAGTGATCTGCTGTGCGTCAGATTCCCGTCGACACGACCGGCGCGACCGTGATGGTCGCCCAGCCCCCGCAGGTGAAGCTGCGCGACAAGAAGACCGGTCAGATCGCCGTGGACCCCGAGAGCGGGGCCAACCTCATGACGGTGGACGTGCTGTTCGTGATGAACGGGAACGCCGAGGTCGTGTCGGTGACCGTGGGGCAGCCCGACATCTCCGGTGAACTCGTCACGGGTACCCCGGTGGCGCTGACCGGCCTGGTCGCCCGGCCGTGGGAGAACGAGTTCAACGGCCAGAAGCGCCACGGGATCAGCTTCCGCGCCGTCGCCGTCACCTCGCTTGCCGCCAAGGCGGGATGAGCATGACCGCCTTATGGGTCACTCTGCTGGTGGTCCTGGCCCTCGCGCTCGAGCTGCGCTGGCTGCGTCCCACCTGGTACTGGATGACCTTCGGGGTCGCATTCGCGACGGTCCGCGTCCTGATCCGCTACCGCTCGGTCATGGACGCCTGCGGGCTCACCGTCCCGCCCTCCCGGTGGAGGCTCGCCCTCGCCCGGGTCATCAACCGCCCCGTCCCCGAAGCCCGCTCGCCGCGCATCCTGCGGCTGCGGCCCACCGCGACCGGACTGGTCCTGAGGCTGAAACTCCGGCCCGGACAGGACGCGTTCGACTTCTCTGCCTCCTCGGACCGGCTACGGCACTCCTTCGCCCTCCACAACGTCGTCTCCCGGGAGATCCGCTCCGGGGTCGTCGAGCTGCGGATGACTGGCTACGACGTACTCAAGCGCGTACGGATGCCCGTCGGCCGGCCGACAGAAGTGCTCCGGGTCCCGGTCGCCCTGCGCGAGGACGGGGAGGTGCACTACCGGGACTTCCGACAGGTCCCGCACGCCCTGAACGTCGGCGCGACCAAGTCGGGGAAGTCCGTCTACCAGCGCACGCTGGTCGCCGGGCTGGCGCCGCAGAATGTCGCGCTCGTCGGCGTCGACTGCAAGAACGGCGTGGAGTTGTCCCCGCTGGCAGCGCGGTTCACAGCCCTGGCCGACAACCCGGCTGCCGCGGCTGAGCTGCTGGCCGCGCTCGTCCAGTACATGGGCCGCGTCTACCAGGTGATCAGGGCCGAGCAGCGCATCAGCGTCAGCCTGCCGGACGCGGAGATCACCGCCGATATCTGGGACCTGCCCGCTCACCTGCGCCCCGTCCCCGTCGTGCTCCTGGTGGACGAGGTCGCGGAACTCGCCCTCGCCGCGAACAAGGCCGAGGAGGCCCGGCGGGACCGGATCGTCACGGACCTGGTGCGCCTCGCCCAGCTCGGCCGGGCCGCCGGCATCCACCTGGAGATCTGCGGCCAGCGCTTCGGCTCCGAACTGGGCAAGGGCATCACCATGCTCCGCGCCCAGCTCACCGGCCGTACCGCCCACCGCGTCAACGACGAGACCTCCGCGAACATGGCCTTCGGGGACATCGCCCCGGACGCCGTCCTCGCCGCCGTCCAGATCGACAAGGAACGCCCCGGCACCGCCGTGGCCGGTGACTCCTCCGGCGGCTGGTCCCGCATCCGTGCCCCGCACACCACACTCCGCCGGGCCGTGGACATCTGCAACGCCCACGCGTACCGCACCCCGGAGATCCTCGAACTGGACGCCTTCCGGCCCGAGCTCCCCGCCCGCGTCCTCGTCGGCAAGGTCCAGCCCAAGGCCACTTCGGCAAGCGCCTTCTAAGCACTTGGCCCACCCCGGTCGGCGCGACCGCATCGCGCCCGGTCCCTACCCCACCCATGCCCGAAAGGAGGTGAACACCATGCCCCGCCTGGTCCGCCCGGACGCCGTCCTCGTTCAGGCCGTCATCGCCGGAGCACTCTCCTTCGCCCACCTTCACGACCTCGCCGAAGCCGCAGGCCAGCACGGTTGGAAGGCCTGGGCCTACCCGGTCAGCGTGGACCTGCTCCTCGTCGCCGCCTGGCACCGCCTACGCACTTTGCGGGACGCGGGAGAGCCCTCGCGCTCCGCCTGGTCCTGGTTCGCCGTCGCCCTCGCCGCCTCCCTCGGCGCGAACGTCGCGACCGCCGGCCTTCTCGACCTCGGCCACGTCCCCGCCTGGCTCCGGATCCTGGTCGCCGGATGGCCTGCCCTCGCCTTCCTCGGCGGAACGCTCCTGATCCACCGGCCCACGGCAGCCAGCGCCCCGGATCCGGAGTCCGAGCCCGTCGCGGCGCCGCTCCCGGTGGTCGAGCGAGACACAGGGCCCGTCGTGGAGCCCGAACCCGTCCCCGCACTGCCCGCCCCGGCGTCGACTGCTGCGCCGACGGTCACTGCACCGCCCGCCCTCGTCGCCCATGCCCAGAAGATCGCCGCCGACCACCACGCCCGTACCGGCTCGGACATCGACACCGAGACCCTCGGCGCCCGCCTCGGCGTCCCGGCCCCGCTGGCCGAGGCCGTTGCCGCCGAGCTCGCCTGACAGGAGACCGCCATGCCCGCCCGGATCAACTTCCGCTCGCTCATGAAGATCGGCCCCGTCCAGATCGGCACCTACCGCGACCGCCACGGCCGGACCAAGGACGCCGCCGTCTGCACCACCGACGGCTGCGGCTGGTCCTCCGACTACAGCTCCTCGACCGCCGCCCAGCTCGCCGCCCGCACCCACCGCTGCCGCGTCAGCTAACCCCGGAAGGCCAACCGTCATGGACGTCCCGCTCTGGCTCGCCCTGATCGTCATCGGCGCCCTCGGAATCAAGCTCATCCGCCCGCCCTGGTGGCTCGTCGCCGTGATCCTCCTCGGCGGCTTCCTCCTCGCGGACAGCTTCCTCGCCCCGGCCATCGACACCGCCATCAACAAGTAACCCGCCCGGAAGGAGAACGCCCGTGTTCAAGCCCCAGTACCCCCGCCCGGACACCTACACCCCGGCGATCGTCCGCCCGACGTCGACACCCGTCGAGCACCCCGCCCCGGCCCCCGCTCCCGCCAAGGCCCCGAACGCCCTCGGCGGCCTGGTTCAGAACTCGCCCGGCACAGCGCTCGCCCTCGCCGCCGGCGGAGTTGCCGGGGTCCTCGCCCTGGCGTCCGTCGCCGTCTCGCTGCTCTTGGCCGTCGCGGTCACCGCGGTCGCCCTGTCCATCAGCGGCGTCGTCCTGCTCTTCCTCGTCCGGGCCCTGCGCCAGGAGTTCAAGAACCACTGACCGCCCGGCCTCCGAGAGGCGTCACAAGCCACCAAGCGTCGCCGCCGCCCGGAGCCCTTACTCAACCGACTTCCGACCGCACGAAGGAGCATCGTGGAACCCCAATCGCTCGCCTTATGCCTGCCGCTGGTCGGCTGGGCCGCGCACTCCGCCCTGTTGACCCACCGCCTCGCCACCGCCCGCCGCGACCCGCTGACCGGACTGCGGACCCGCGCCGGGTGGACCGTACGGGCCGAGCGCTTCATCCGCCGGCACCGGGACTGTGTCGTCGTCCTCCTCGACCTGGACTACTTCAAGACCCTCAACGACACCCACGGCCACGCCGCCGGAGACGCCGCCCTCACCGCGACCGCCGTCCGCCTCACCGCCTGGTGCGACCGCTGGGGCTTCGCCGGCCGCCTCGGCGGAGACGAGTTCGTCGCCGTCCACCGCCACCCGGACCTGGATGCTCTGACCGCTGCCCTCAACGCCCCCGTGTTCCACGACGGCCGCTCGATGCCGGTCTCCGTCTCCGTCGGCTCCTGCCTCCTGACGGATCTGCCCGTACGCAGCCTCCCGGCGGCCCTAGCCGACGCCGACGCCGCGATGCACGCGGCCAAGGGCACCCCCGGCCGCCGCAGCTCCCGCAGCACCTCTCACTGACCGGCCTCCGGGCGGCGCACAAGCCACCAAGCATCGCCGCCGCCCGGACGGACCGGCCCCTGCCGACCGCAATCGAAAGGACGACCATCATGTCCCAGCCCACCCCCACACCGCCCCGGATGTGCCCGAACTGCGACGGCTTCCCCGCCGTGGTCATCACCCTCGGCGGTCGCGACCGCACCGGCACCCTGCGCACCATCACCGCCCACTGCCCCTCCTGCCACGGCACCGGCAAGCGGTTCGCCCGCCGCATCAGCGTGACCTCGGCCGGACGGTGACCGCCATGGCGACCGACACCGACATGAACAACCCGCTGACCGCGCAGAGCGCCGTGTTCACGGCCCTCGCCCAGCTGGCCGAACTCCACCCGAACCTGCCCGGCGCCTACATCACCACCAGCCAGATCACACCCGCCGAGGTCTCCATCCTTCTCGACAGCCTGGCCGACCTGGAAGCCTGGCGTCTGGCCACGCACACCGACGCTGACGACGTGCAGCTCGCCGACCTCAAGGGCGACTGCCAACTCCGCTTCACCGCGCCGCTCGGCCGGATCACTCTGAAGGTCTTCACGGTCTTCGCCCCGGTCTCCGTGGCGGTGACCGCGTGACCTACTCCGCGACGAACGCGGACCTGGATCCCGGCCTCCTCGGCGACATGCTGAAGGTGGCCGGGGCCCCCGGTTACGCCCGCTGGGAGGACCAGATCCGCCGCACCGGCGGCTGCTCCGACCCCATCCACATCACCGGCTGGACCGTCGCCAAGGACAAGACCAGCGGCGAGATCCTGCACCGCTACTCCACCGAGAACGAACCCGGCGCCCGCCTCCGCATCGCCTGCGGCAACCGCCGCGCCTCCCGCTGCCCCGCCTGCGCCTGGACCTACTCCGGCGACACGTACCACCTGATCCGTGCCGGGCTCGCCGGAGACGACCGCCGCGAGATCCCCGCCACCGTCCGCGAACACCCCCGCGTCTTCGCCACCCTCACCGCCCCGTCCTTCGGCCCGGTCCACAACCGCCCCGCCGGCCGTCCCTGCCGCTGCGGCCTACGGCAAGACCTGGGCCGAATGCGACGTGAAGCGCCGGGAGCTGCTCGCCAAGGTGGACCAGGGCGTCCCCGTCCCCACCCGGTCGGCCAAGCTCTCCGAGTGGCTGCCGTACTGGCTCGACAACATCGTGAAGCCGCACCGCAAGCGCACCACCTTCGCCAAGTACGAGATCCACGTGCGGCTCTACCTCGTCCCGATGCTCGGCTCGAAGCGCCTGGAGTCGATGAGCGTGGCCGATGTCCGTCGGGCGCTGGGGCAGTTGCAGAGGAAGACCAGCGCGGCAACGGCCAAGGAGTCGCACCGGGTTCTGCGGACCGCCCTCACCGCTGCCTGCCGGGAAGAGCTGGTGAGCCGGAACGTGGCCACGCTCGTGGAGCCGCCCAAAGTCGACTCGCGGGAGATGGACCCCTGGACGCTCCAGGAAACGCTGGACTTCCTGGCGGCCGCCCGGACCGACCCGCTGTACCCGGCCTTCGTCATCGCCATCGCCCTCGGCTTCCGGCGCGGCGAGATCGTCGGGCTGCGATGGGAGAACGTCGATCTCGACAAGCGTGAGATCCGGGTGCGGACCCAGCGGCAACGCGTTGGCGGAGAGGCGTACGAGGACGACCCCAAGGGACGTCGGCGCCGGCAGACGCTGCCCCTGCCCGGGATCTGTGTCGCTCCCCTGCGCTGGCAGCGGATGAGGCAGGCTGCCCAGCGAGAGAAGGCGGGCGACGCCTGGCAGGAGACCGGGTACGTCTTCACCACCCGGACCGGGCGGCCGATAGAGCCGCGGAACGTCTACCGGTCCTTCACCCGCGTGGCGAAGGACGCCGGGCTCCGAGTGATTCGGCTCCATGACGCACGGCACGGGACCGCCACGCTGCTGACCGCCGCCGGCGTGCCGCCCCGGGTCGTGATGGAGATCCTCGGGCACTCGCAGATCGCCGTCACGATGAACGTGTACACCCACGTCGTCCAGGACACCCAGCGCGAGGCCATCGGGCACATGGACCGGCTGCTCAGGCGGCGGCACGACCGTCCCTGATCGTCGGCGTTGATGTCAGATTTAGATGCAGAAGGCCCCCAACCATGATCGGTTGGGGGCCTTCGTGCTGGTGGGCGTGGACGGTTTCGAACCGCCGACATCTGCTTTGTAAGAGCAGCGCTCTACCCCTGAGCTACACACCCGTGGACGAGTGGACAGCCTACATGCAGGGCCGACCCCCCACGCAATCCCGTTCTCGTGGGGGAGAATGGAGCGGGGCATGGGCGGACGCGGCACGGGAGAGGGATTGTGACGACGGCATCCCGGCGGTGGTTCGGCGGGCGGGACGAGAGTCGGCGGGCGGATGCGCAGGCGGCGAAGGATGCCGCGGCGGCCGCGTTCTACGAGCTGGACACCGCGCAGCGGGACCTGCGGATCTCGATCGAGACCATCGCGGCGGCCGACGGGTCGCCCGCGGGGCGGCAGGCCACCGAGGGGTTCGCGGCGCTCGGGCGGCGCATCGACGAAGTCAGCCACGCGTACATCGAGGCCGTCGACGCGCACGACCTGGACCGGGTCGATCTGGAGGGCTCCGTCGCCGCGCAGGCGCGGGAGCAGCTGACGCGGGCGCGTGACGAGCTGGTGCGGGTCAAGGGGGAGCTCGAGCGGTTCGCCCAGGGGCTGCAGCCGCTGCTGGACAAGGCGGAGACGCAGCTGGCGCGGGTCGCGCCGGCCCGGGAGCGGGCGAAGGCGGCGCTGCTGGCGGCGAGTGACGCGCTGGACGCGGTACGGGCGCAGGGGATGCGGGCCGACGACCTGGCTGCGCGGCTTGCGGCACTGGGTCCCGAGCTGACGAAGCTGAACCAGGGCGCGGCCCAGCACGGCGTCCAGGAGACGGTGCAGCGTGCCGACCGGATCCTGCGGGACGCGGAGGCCATACGGGCCGAGGCGGCGCGGCTGCCCGAGCGGGCCGCGGAGATCGACCGGCGGCTGGTGAGCCTGCGGACCCGGGCGCAGGCGCTGCGCAACCGGGCGGACCGGGTGGATCCGGTGCTCAGCGAGCTGAGGCGCCGGTTCAGTGCGGCCTGCTGGCAGGACCTCCAGCACGTTCCCGAGCAGGCGCTGCGGGACGTCGCGCGGGCGGAGGACCGGCTCGGGGAGGCCGGCCGGGCGCGGGAGGAGCAGCGCTGGGCCGACGTATCGGCACTGGTCGAGGCGGTACGGACCGCGCTGGACGCCACCGACGAGGCGGTGTCGGCCGCGCAGGACCGGCTCACGCGGCTGGAGGCGGTCGCACGGGATCCCAAGGCGGAATCGGAGCGGACCCGCTTCGCGATCCGGGATGCGCAGCGGCTGGCGATGGCCGGCCGGAGCGTGCCGGATCCGCGGCACGCGCGGCCGCTGGACGAGGCGGTGGCGCGGATGGAGCGGGCCCTGGCCGGCTTGGAGGAACGCCATCCGGACTACTGGCACTTCCTCCAGGAGATGGGGGAGGTCCGGGCGGCGGTGGGCCGGGTCGTGGCGGACATCCGGGACCAGCGCGCAGCCGGGTAGCGGCGGAGTGCCCGGTGTCCGGGGCCGGGGCGTCGTCGGGGGCGGGGTGGAGTTGTCCGGGGGTGGGGGGCGGCGGATGCTGGAGGGGCCCGCTACGGAGTAGAGGAGGGCGCCATGGCCGTCCACGTTTTCCACCGGACACGGACACGGACCCGCGCGCGCCGCTCGCCCCCCGCACCCCCGGCCCCCCACACGTCCTACGAGCCGCACGCGGCGTTCGGGTGCACCGAGCCCCATGAGCACTACGCGCCCTACGTGCCCCACGAGCCGTACGGTCCTCCCCCCGAGCCGCAGGGCCCCCGGCTGGTGCAGCGCGTCCTGCATCCCGTCAACGCCCGGCTGGACGAGCACCTGCCCGCCGACCACAAGCTCAGCAAGGTCTACCGGGTCGGCGCCGGTCTGACCGGCCTGCTGCTGATCGCCTTCGGGATCCTCGGGCTGATCGACCGGATCGGGTTCTTCGACACCGGGGGCGACACGGTGCTGGCCCTGAACACCAACGGCGCGCTGAGCGTCCTGTCGATCTGCATCGGCGGGCTGCTGTTCGCCGGGATGGTGATCGGCGGGACGTTCGCCTCCACCCTGAACATCGTGCTGGGGCTGGCGTTCATCGCGAGCGGGTTCGTCAACCTCGCCCTGCTGGACTCCGGCCTGAACTTCCTGGCGTTCCGGATCCAGAACGTGCTGTTCAGCTTCGTCGTCGGCGTGATGCTGATGTGGTTCGGGATGTACGGGCGGGTCGGCAGCGCCCTGCCGCACGACAATCCGTACTGGCGCGCCCGCCACCCCGAGCAGGCGGCGCGCGAGACGCGGATCCGCGAGGGATTCCGGTACAGCGGCCCCACTGCGTAGCCTGGGCGCATGCCTCGTTACGAATACCGCTGCCGGACCTGCGACGACACCTTCGAGGTGAGCCGTCCGATGGCCGAGTCGTCCGCCCCCGCCGACTGCCCCGCGGGGCACGCGGACACCGTCAAGCTGCTCTCCGCCGTCGCCGTCGGCGGCACCAGTGCCGCCCCCGCCCCCGCCGGCGGGGGCGGGGGCTGCTGTGGCGGGGGCGGTTGCGGCTGAGGTTCCCGGCGGGGCCTCAGCGCTTGCGCGAGAGGGTCAGGCCGTCCGAGATCGCCAGCAGGACGGAGTCCATCCGGGTGTCCGCCATGGCGTGCTCGTTGAACGCGCGGACGCTCGCGCCCCGGCCGGTGGGCGACTCGTCGAGCACCGTCCCGTGGAACAGGGTGTTGTCGGTGACGACGAGCGCACCGGGGCGCATCCGCGGGACGAGCTCCTCCCAGTAGAGGATCTGGTTCTCCTTGTCCGCGTCGACGTACGCCATGTCGATGTGCGGGTCCGCCGGCATGGCGCGCAGGGTCTCCAGGGCGGGGGCGAGGCGCAGGTCGATCCGGTCCGCGACGCCCGCCGCCGCCCAGGCCTCGCGGGCGTACGCCGTCCACTCCTGCGACACGTCACAGGTGATCAGGCGGCCGTCGGCCGGGAGGGCCTGGGCCATGGACAGGGCCGAGAAGCCGGTGAAGGTGCCCACCTCCACGACGTGCCGCGCGCCGGTCAGCCGGACGAGGAAGGCCAGCAGCGGTCCCTGTTCCTCCGCGGACTGCATGCCGGCCGAGTCGGGGAACTTCTCCCAGGTGGTGCGCACCAGCCCCCGCTGGACCTCGTCCAGCGGGGGGTTGTGCGCCAGGACGTACTGGTAGAGCTCGTCGGTGATCTTGGTGCTGTTGCCCTTGGTCATGCCGTCAGTGTGCCAACGGCCCGGCGTCATGCCGTCGACGTGCCCACAGCGCGCCGTGATGCCGTCAGTGTGCCGACGGCACGGCGTCATGCCGTCCGCACGGCATCGTGCCCTCAGCCCGGCGTCATGCCCTCAGTGTGCCGACCGCCCGGCCGAATTCCCGGACGATCTCCTCCCCCGCCAGCACTCCGGCCACGCCCAGGGCCGTCACCGTGGGGGCCGTCCAGCCCGCGTCCGCCAGCTCCCCGTGCCCCGGCCGCCAGCCGCGGTCGGCCGCCAGCAGCAGGTCGGCGTCCAGCAGCGAGTCACCCGCCGCGAGGGTGGTGGCCGCCCCCGTCCGGCGGGCGACCTCGTACATCGCGGCGCTCTTCGTCAGCGGGCGCGGGACGGCGTAGATCTTGCGGCCCTGGAGGGAGACCGTCCAGCCGCGGGCCTCGGCCCACTCCGCCAGGGCCTTGAGCCACTCGTCGGGGACCAGCTCCCGCTCGACGACCAGGTACGCGAAGAGGTCCTCCGCCACGCGCGCCTTGCGCAGCCACGCCGGGTCGGACACGGCGAGCAGGTGCTGGTGCACCTGTTCCAGCGGGGCGCACTCCGCCGTGAGGCGTCCGGCCACCGCGCGCCGCCAGTCCCGGTCCGGCACCCCGTCCACCAGCAGCTGGCCGCCGTTGGCGCAGATCGCGTACCGGGCCGGGGGCCCGGGGAAGCGGATGCGCTGGTACTGCTTGCGGGTGCGGGTGGTGGTCGGGACGAAGACCGCGGCCGGGTCGGCGGCCAGCGCCGTCAGCAGCGCCGCCGCCGTCTCCGTCATGTAGGACAGCGGCCGGCCCTCGTGGACCTCGACGCACAGCAGCCGGGGGGCCTCCGGGTCGGGCATGGTCAGGCCGAGGGCGGCCGCCGAGTAGATCAGCGTACGGTCGAGGTCGCTCGCTACGAGGACGGTCACTGGGAGGACACAGCCTTTCCGTCGGCGCCCGTGGCGCCGCGCGTGAAGCGCGGGTGGATGAGTCCCACGCACGTGTAGGGCAGATCGTCGACCTCCTCGACCGGCACCCCGCGCTGCTCGGCGAGCAGGCGTACGTGGTCGAGGTCGGGGCCGGCCCCGCGCTGGGCCAGGATCTTCCACGGCACGCGGCGCAGCAGCACCCGCGTGGTCTCACCGACGCCCGGCTTTACGAGGTTCACGTCGTGGATGCCGTACTCCTCGCTGATCCGCTCCACCGCCGCCCAGCCCACCCAGGTCGGGGTGCGGTCGGCGGCGAGCAGCTCCTTGACCTCGGCGGCGACGGCGTCGGCGACTTCGTCGAAGCGGGCGGCCACCGTGTCGACGAAGGCGGCGGAGACGTCGGCCGCGGCCAGCTCCCGGTAGAACTTCGCTCCGTGGAAGTCGTCCGGGCCGACCAGGTCGGCCCTGAGCACCGTACGCGAGACCAGTCCGGAAACGGTGGAATTCAGGCACGCGGAGGGGATCAGGAAGTCCTCGCGGGTCCCGTACGTCTTCACGCAGGAGCCGGGGTCGGCGAGGACGACGATCTCCGGGTCGAAGCCCTCGAAGCCGGTCAGGGCCTCCCGCAGCTCGCGGGTGATGGCGCCCTTGCCGGTCCAGCCGTCGACGAACACGACGTCGGCCGGGTCGTGGTGGGCGGCGAGCCAGCGCAGGGCGTTGGCGTCGATGCCGCGGCCGCGCACGATGGAGACGGCGTAGTGCGGCAGGTCCAGGCCGTGCCGGGCGCGGGCCCAGCGGCGCATCAGCACGCCGACGGGCGTGCCGGCGCGGGCCAGGGACACCAGCACGGGACGCGGGGAGCGCTCCGCGAGCACGGTCTCGGTGACGGTGCCGACGGCCCGGGCGATGCGGGCCGCCGAGGCGCTCAGCGCGCTGCGGTAGAGCTCCTGGTACTGCGGCGAGGGCTGGTACTCGACGGGCAGGGACTCGGCGTAGTGCGCGCCGCCCGCCTGGATGGCCTCCTCCCGCTCCTCGGTCGGGGCCTCCAGCCGTACGCCGGACAGGTCCTGGAGGAGCCAGCCGACGTCCTCGGGGGCGTACGAGGAGAAGGCCGGCCCCCGCAGCGGTTCGGGCAGCTGCGGCTCGGTCACGGTCGGCTCCTGGCGGTCGGGGGCGTAGGACGGGACGACGGCCAGCACGACCCGGCCGGTGTGCGGCGCCAGCCGGGCGAGCAGCCCGGCGTGCAGTTCGGGCGTGTCCCCGGCGGAGTCGACGACGGCGACGACGGTGTCGAAGCCGGCGCCGGCGACGTTGTAGGCGTAGCGGTCGCCGGGCCCGTCGGCGGGGGCGTCGTGGGCGGGGAAGACGAGCCGGGTGCGGATGGCGTAGCCCGGGTCGTCCACGGCGAGCACCGGGGAGCGGGTGGTGCTGGAGAACCGCACCTCGCAGGCGGCCCCGGATGCCTCCAGGGCCCGCGCGAGGCGCAGCGGCGCGTACATCAGCTCCTCGTTGCCGAGTACGAGGACCCGCCCGGGTCGCTCGCCGAGCGCGGCGGTGAGCCGGCCGGCCATGGCGGGCAGGGCGGCCTCCAGCGCCTCGCGGTGCGCGGGGGTGAAGCCGTGGCGGCCGCCGTCGGGCAGCCCGGCGGGCCAGCCGAGCCGCACCCGGGTGACGGGGCGGGGGCCGGGGGGTACGGCCGCGGCGCCGGGATCCGCCGCCCGGGCCGGAACGCCGTCCGGCGCGGTGCCCTCACCGGCACCCGCGGGATCCGCGGCGCCGGCCTCCGGCTGCCGCGCGTACGCGGCTTCGTACTCCTCCACCAGTGCCCGCCCGCGGGCCAGGACCCCATCCGGGAGGGTGACCGTACCGGAGGCCAGGGCGATCAGGTCCACGCGCGCGCCCAGCTCGGCGGCGAAGGCGGTGAGCCGGTCGCGGTCGGCGGCCGAGCGCATGTCCACCAGGGCGACGACCACGTAGTGCCCGCGCGGGTGGCGGGCGTGCAGGTCGCGGATGGTGTTGAGGACCGTGTTGCCGGTGGAGAACTCGTCGTCCACGAGGACCAGCGGCCCGTCGCCCGCCAGCAGCTCGGGGTCCTCGGGCAGCAGGAGGTGCGAGGTGGCGTGCGAGTGGGCCTCCTCGAACCCGCCGGCGGGCCGCACGCCCGCCACCGGGCGGCGCGTGGAGTGCAGGTAGGGGGCCGGTCCGAGGCCGTCGGCGACGCAGTGTCCGAGGCCGGTGGCGGTTTCGGCGTAGCCGAGGACCACCGCGGAGGCGGCGGTGTCCCCGAGCAGCTCGCGCACACGTAGGCCGAGCCCGTGTCCGGCCGCGTACACGGCTTCGGGCGACTGCGGGACGTGCTTGCCCAGCAGCTGGGAGACCAGCAGGTGGGCCCGCTTCGGATTGCGCCGCAGGGCCAGCCCGAGCAGCTCCTCCAGCCGCGGCGCGCCCTCATCGGCGCCTTGGCCCAGCTCCACGCCCAGCCGCTCGGCGACCCAGGTTCCCGACCACACCGTGTCGATCGTCTTGCCCTTCCTCGTCATGGCCGGCCGGCTCACACCTGGAGCCCGGCCGTCAGGAGGTCGACGAAGCCGACCTCCTCCCTCGCCACACCGAAGACCTCGGCGCGCAGCATGGTGCGCTCGGCCCAGGCCCGGTGGGGCTTCACCTCGTTCATCTTGTTCGTATAAGCGGAGCGCAGCACGCCGCCGCCGCCGCGCTCGGGGCGCAGGATGTCCTGGGCGTCGCTGAATTCCTCGTGGGAGACCACCGACAGCGCGTGCACCGGCGTGACGTGGGCGGGGTGGATGCAGGTCTTGCCCAGGAGCCCGTTCGCGCGGTCGAGCTCGATCTCGCGCAGCAGCCCGTCCAGGTCGTGTTCGATCAGCGCGGTGCGCAGCTCCTCCACGCCCTCCTCCAGGAAGGGGCTGCGGCGCAGCTGCGGTTTGAAGAGGCGCTGCTGGCTGCGGAAGTACTCCCAGACGGGGCCGGTGACGGTGAAGCCGGTGCCGTCGGCACGGCTGAGGACGTTGACCACGTCGGCGATGACCCCGGCCACGATCTGGACGTCGTACGCGGTCATGTCGGGGGTGCGGCGCAGTCCGTACAGGGAGCAGAAGTCGGTGACGCCGAGGCGCAGGGCGAGGACCCGTTCGCGGTAGCGGTTGACGGTGCGCGAGATGCCGGCGAGGGCGGGGACGCGGGTCTCCAGGTGGAGGAGGTCGGGGGTCTCCAGGACCGGCATGGCATACAGCCGGGGCAGTCCGGCGGCGGCCTCGGCGTGGGCGACGGCGTCCAGGAAGGCCGTTCCGCGGCTCTCGGTGAACTTCGGAAGTACGAATCCGGCCAGGTTGCGCACCGAGCCGCCGAGCCGGCGGACGAGGTCGGGGATCTGCTCGGGGGTGCGGACGCGGATGAAGAGGAGCGGGAGCCCGTCCGGGTCCTCCCCCTCGGCGTGGAGCGCCGCGAACTGCCGGACGAGGTTCTCCTCGCCGTCCACGACATCGGCGTCGCTGATGGAATCCTCCAGGCAGAGGACCATGGAGACGACTCCCCGGCCGGCCTGCTTGCGGATGTCGTCCGCCAGCCTGGGCCGGGTGGCCGGGCTGTAGAGGGTCGCTCCGAGCGCGGCGGCCAGGATGCGGGCCGGGGAGGCCAGGGTGAACTCGGCCGGCTCCTGGTGGAAGAGGTCCTTGCGGACAGTGGGCGATATGTGCCCGAAGTGACGCATGTGCTTCCCCCGTACTGCCTCGGCGGCCCAACTGGCGTGGCCGGTAATAGTACGTACGAACGTGAGTCAAGAGTTCCTCAAGCACATGAAGTTCAGGTAACCCTCTTGCACCATGCCCAGGTCTTGCCCCCGGTACAAGGCCCTTCGGGGGGCCGCATTGTCCCGGTCGGGCCCGGGAGGGCAGGATGACGGGCATGACGCACGCGATGCAGAAGGGCTCCAACATCCCGGTGACCGCCACGGCGGTCCGGGCGGTGCTGCGCTGGACCACCGGGCCCGAGGTGCCGGACGTGGACGCCTCGGCACTGCTCGTGGGCGCGGACGGGCGCGTGCGCTCGGACGAGGACTTCGTGTTCTACAACCAGCCCCGCCACCCCTCGGGGTCCGTCTGGCGGCTGGGAAAGAAGCAGCTGGGCGAGGCCGTCACCGACGCGGTCCAGGCGGACCTGCGGGCCGTGCCGGCCGCCGTGGACCGGGTGCTGGTGGTGGCCTCCGCCGAAGACGTGCCCTTCGAGCAGGTGCGGGACCTGCGGATCCAGCTGTACGACGCCGGTCCGGGCGGCGCCCCCGAGCCGGTGGCCCACTTCGACGTCCGGCCCGAGACGGGCGCCGAGACGGCCCTGATCTGCGGTGAGCTGTACCGCCGGGGCGAGGGCTGGAAGTTCCGCGCGCTGGGCGAGGGCTACTCCGACGGCCTGGTGGGGCTGGCCACCGACCACGGGATCTCCGTCGACGAGAACGCCGCCGAGGCCGCGGCCGGGTCCGGGTCGGAGGCGGCCCCCGGAGCCGCGCGCACCCCGGCGGCCGGGCAGGGCGCCGAGCAGACCGCCGCCATGCGCCCGCCGGCGCCCGCCCCCGCCACCCAGGCCCCGCCGGCCGTACCGCCCGCGTACGGCTACCCGCAGTCGGTGTCGCCGGCCCCGGTTCCGGCTCCGGGCGGCGACCCGGCGTTCCGGCTGCCGGTGCAGGGCCCGCAGTTCATCCACCGCTGACCGGGGCCGGGGGGCCGCGCCGCTGACCGGCGCCGAGGCCCGCGCCGGGGCCGGGCACCGCGCCGGCGCCCGGTTCAGGCCTTGGTGCTCTTGTAGCCCCGGCCCCACTGGAGCCCCCAGCCGTACAGCCGGTCCAGCTCGGCCTGGAACCCGTACACGAACTTCACCTCGCGGCGAACGATCAGCTCGCCCCTGACGGTCTCCAGGGAGAGGACGGCGCAGGAGCGGGCCTGCGGGTGCCGTTCGTCCAGCGGGATCTCGATCCGGGGTCCGGCGGTCGGGTAGAGGGTGACCAGCGCATGCGTCCGGTCGAAGGCCGGCGTCTGGTCGTAGATGTAGACGAAGACCAGCAGCCGCTTGATCTCCTCGGCATGGTCCAGGTTGACGTAGAGGGTCTCCCCCGAGCCCGAGCCGAACCGGTCGTCGCCGCTGAGCTTCACGTACGGCGGGTCGTTGAGGTCGCCCAGCAGGTTGCCCAGGGGCTGGACGGCTCCCCGGGTGCCGTCGGTCAGCTCGTAGAGGCAGCCCATGTCCAGGTCGACGTTGACCATGCCCTGGGTGTGGGCCTGCACGATGTCGGGCTTGAAGAGCTTGAACGGGTGCCGGAAGAGCTGGCCGCTCTGGCCGGAGCGGCCGCCGAAGTCGGAGGTGCGCATCCGCCAGGAGAGGTTCACGCGCAGGTTGCCGTGGACCGCCTGCTGTTTGGTGAGCGACACCGTCGGATGCCGTTTCGTCAGCTCGATGGCGTTCGACGAGGCGTTGCCCGAGTCGAAGCCCATGGCGCGAGCGCCCCTGATCCCGTCGAAGAACCCCATGTCCCAACCCCCCAGGTCGGTGCGTGCAGCGGAGAATGCGGCGGGGCGGCCGCGCGGTCCAGTGGATCCGCGCGGCCGCCCCGTCGTTACTGGAAGCGTTCCGCAATCAGGGCCGGGTCACACCCCGGCTCCGACCTCGGCGGGGCTCTCGCCGCCCTCGGCCGCGATCCGCTTGTTGCGGCGCACGGAGGACCAGAACGACCAGGCGATGAGCACGACGCCGACGAGGCCGGTGATGACCTCGTTGATCTCGTACTGGATGGTGACGAGCAGGATCACGGCGAGGGCGCCGATCGCGTAGTGCGCGCCGTGCTCCAGGTAGACGTAGTCGTCGAGGGTGCCCTGGCGGACCAGGTAGACCGTGAGCGACCGGACGTACATGGCACCGATGCCGAGGCCCAGGGCCATGAGCACGATGTCGTTGGTGATGGCGAAGGCGCCGATGACGCCGTCGAAGGAGAAGGACGCGTCGAGGACCTCGAGGTAGAGGAACATGAAGAACGCGGCCTTGCCGGCCATGGCGACGGCCGAGACCGGCTTGCCGCTCTTCTTGGCCGCTTCCTCGGCCTCGTGCTCGGCTTCCTCCTCTTCCTCGAGCTTGTTCTCGAAGTAGCCGGAGAGACCACCGACGATCATGTAGGTGATCAGGCCGAGGATGCCGGAGATCAGGACGGTCTGCGCCTTGTCCACGTGGGTGCCGCCGTGCTGGTGGGCGTGGGCGGCGAAGGTCATCGAGGTGATGACCAGGACGATCAGCGCGATGCACGCGGACAGCATGTCGATCTTGCCGAGCTTGGCGAGCGGGCGCTCGAGCCAGGCGAGCCACTTGATGTCGCGGTCCTCGAAGATGAAGTCGAGGAAGATCATCAGCAGGAACATGCCGCCGAAGGCGGCGATGGACGGGTGGGCGTCCGTGACCAGCTGCTTGTACATGTCCTTGTTGGTCATCGCCAGATCGACGGCCTCGATGGGCCCGATCTTGGCGCTGATCGCCACGATGACGACAGGGAAGACCAGGCGCATGCCGAAGACGGCGATGAGGACGCCGACGGTGAGGAAGATCTTCTGCCAGAAGGCATTCATCTTCTTCAGGATTCCGGCGTTGACCACCGCGTTGTCGAAGGAAAGCGAGATCTCGAGGATCGACAGGATCGCCACGATCCCAAAAGCGGTCCACCCCCCGTAGAACACCGCTGCGACCAGACCGAGCGCAGTGACTGCGAACGACCAGCCGAAGGTTTTGAGAACCACTGGCACCCCATCGTCTTGTACGGCTTTACGAAACGTTGACCCCGAAGTCTAGAGCGATGCCCCGCAGCCCGGACGCGTACCCCTGTCCTACCGCCCGGAACTTCCATTCGCCGCCGTACCGGTAGACCTCGCCGAAGATCATCGCGGTTTCGCTGGAGGCGTCCTCGGTGAGGTCGTAGCGGGCCAGTTCCTGGTCGTCGGCCATGTTCACCACGCGGATGAAGGCGTTGCTCACCTGGCCGAAGCTCTGCCGGCGGGAATCCGCCTCATGGATCGAGACCGGGAAGACGATCTTGTCGACCTGGGCGGGGACCTTCGTCAGGTCGATGATGATCGACTCGTCGTCGCCTTCACCCTCACCGGTGAGGTTGTCCCCGGTGTGTTCGACGGAGCCCTCGGGGCTCTTGAGGTTGTTGTAGAAGACGAAATACTCGTCTCCCAGCACCCGGCCGCTGTTGCACAGCAGTGCGCTGGCGTCGAGGTCGAAGTCGGCCCCCGTGGTGGAACGCGCGTCCCATCCGAGACCGACCAGAACCCGGGTGAGGTTCGGTGCGGCCTTGGACAGGGAGACGTTGCCCCCCTTGGCGAGTGTGACGCCCATGATGTGTCCTCCCCGACGACGTGGTGGTGGTGGCCGAGCCACCCGCTCATGGTGGCAAAGCCGGTCCGGCGCCGTACACAGGGGTGCACGGCGCCGGACGGACGAACTGCTCTCGGTGTCGGCTCAGACGTTGACGCCGAAGTCCTGCGCGATGCCGCGCAGACCGGAGGCGTAGCCCTGGCCGATGGCGCGGAACTTCCACTCGGCGCCGTTGCGGTACAGCTCGCCGAAGACCATGGCGGTCTCGGTCGAGGCGTCCTCGGAGAGGTCGTAGCGGGCGAGCTCGCTGTTGTCGGCCTGGTTCACGACGCGGATGTAGGCGTTGCGGACCTGGCCGAAGCTCTGCTGGCGGCTCTCGGCCTCGTAGATCGAGACGGGGAAGACGATCTTGGCGACATCGGCGGGGACGCCGGCGAGGTTGACCTTGATGGCCTCGTCGTCGCCCTCGCCCTCACCGGTGGTGTTGTCGCCCGTGTGCTCCACCGAGCCGTCCGGGCTCTTCAGGTTGTTGAAGAACACGAAGTTCGAGTCGTTGGCGACCTTGCCCTGGTCGTTGGTCAGGATCGCGCTGGCGTCGAGGTCGAAGTCGACTCCGGTGGTGGTGCGAGCGTCCCAGCCAAGACCGACGATGACCGCCGTCAGGTTGGGCGCGGCCTTGGTCAGCGAGACGTTGCCGCCCTTGCTGAGGCTGACTCCCACGGGTCCTCCATTGGTATGTGTGTGGGGCGGGGCCCCGTCGTGCGTTCTACCGGATCAACGTGCCGATCCTAGTGACGGGTTCCCGCCCGCAGGCGGTTTTCGTGCGGAACCCGCCGCCGGGGCCGGCGGCGGGTTCCGCACGGCCCGGCGCGGGTGTCGTCACAGGCTGTCGAGGGCCTTGATGTACTCGTTCAGGTCACGCGCGTCGGGCAGCCCGTTGACGACGGTCCAGCGCACGACGCCGTCCTTGTCGATGATGAAGGTGCCGCGGACCGCGCAGCCCTTGTCCTCGTCGAAGACGCCGTAGGCGCGGGAGGTCTCGCCGTGCGGCCAGAAGTCGGACAGCAGCGGGTACTCCAGGCCCTCCTGCTCCGCGAAGACCCGCAGGGTCGGGACCGAGTCGTTGGAGACGGCGAGCAGCTGCACGTCGTCGTTCTGGAAGCGCGGCAGCTGGTCGCGCAGCTCGCACAGCTCGCCCGTGCAGACGCCGGTGAAGGCGAAGGGGTAGAAGAGCAGCACCACGGCCTTCTCGCCCCGGAAGTCGGAGAGCCGCACGGTGGCGCCGTGGTTGTCCTTGAGCTCGAAGTCCGGGGCCTTGTGTCCGACCTCGATCGCCATCTCTCGCATCCCTTCGTTTCCTGCGTCCCCGCACGGGGCCGTTCGGGTGAGTCCCACCCTAGGGGGTGTCCTCGCGGAGCGGGCCGGAGCGGTGCGCCGAACGCACACACCCCGCCGGCCGGGGGCTGACCCGGTCGGCGGGGTGTGCTCTTCCGCTTGGCTGCGGGGCGCGGCTCAGCGCTTGGCCTTGGCGGCCTTCGGCGTCACCAGCTTGGTGGAGGTCCACTCCTTGCCGACGGGCCCGCCCTTGGCAAGCGAGAGGCCCGCCGTCTCGGCGGCCTCGCTGATGTCGCTGGCCTCGACGTAACCGTCACGGCCCGTCTTGGGGGTCAGCAGCAGGATCAGTGCGCCGTCCTCGACCAGCTCGGTCGCGTCGACCAGGGCGTCCGTCAGGTCGCCGTCCTCGTCGCGGAACCACAACAGCACCGCGTCGGCGACGTCGTCGTAGTCCTCGTCGGCGAGCTCGCTGACGAGACTCTCGACGGCGTCACGGAAATCCTGATCGACGTCGTCGTCGTAGCCGATCTCCTGGACCACCTGTTCGGACTGGAAACCCAGCCGGGCGGCCAGGCTCTCCGCGTGGTCCGCGGTCGCGCTCACGGGGTGCCTCCTGCTCATGTTCGGTGAATGTCTTTCGGCGGCGCGCGTACGCGCAGCATTGGGCGTAGTCCACACGGGCGCGGCGGATCGCGCAAGTACCCGGCCGCCGAGACCGTCGAAACGGTGACGATTGCGGCCGTCTCGCCGCATCTTTGAGGCTTCCCCGGCGCACCTCCGGTGATTCATCCCACACCATTCCAGCGCATTCGGCATCGCAAGAGGACTTTCCCACCTGTTTGAGGGACGAACGTGCTTACGAACCCGCTGATCGACTTGGGCGTAGGGTTGCGGTTCTGCCCGGCCCCCCGGGCGGCAGCGGCACGACTTGCCGGCGCTCCTTCGCCGCTCCAGGTGTTACCCATTGGTAGAGGTGAAGATTCCGGCCGGGCGTAAGACCATGGGAGGCGGCGACCCAAGGCACGACTCCCCCGACAGCGAAGGAACAGCGTGGCTTCCGCATCCGATCGCAACCCGATCATCATTGGCGGCCTTCCGAGCCAGGTCCCGGACTTCGATCCGGAGGAGACGCAGGAATGGCTCGACTCCCTGGACGCCGCCGTCGACGAGCGGGGCCGTGAGCGCGCCCGCTACCTGATGCTGCGGCTGATCGAGCGGGCCCGCGAGAAGCGCGTGGCCGTGCCGGAGATGCGCAGCACGGACTACGTCAACACCATCGCCACCAAGGACGAGCCGTTCTTCCCCGGCAACGAGGAGATCGAGCGCAAGGTCCTCAACGCCACCCGCTGGAACGCCGCCGTGATGGTCTCGCGCGCCCAGCGCCCCGGGATCGGCGTCGGCGGCCACATCGCCACGTTCGCCTCCTCCGCCTCCCTCTACGACGTGGGCTTCAACCACTTCTTCCGGGGCAAGGACGAGGGCGACGGCGGCGACCAGATCTTCTTCCAGGGCCACGCCTCCCCGGGCATCTACGCCCGCGCCTACCTCCTGGACCGGCTCTCCGAGCAGCAGCTCGACGCGTTCCGGCAGGAGAAGTCGAAGGCGCCCTACGGTCTGTCCAGCTACCCGCACCCGCGGCTGATGCCGGACTTCTGGGAGTTCCCGACGGTCTCGATGGGCCTCGGCCCGCTCGGCGCCATCTACCAGGCCCGGATGAACCGGTACATGGAGGCGCGCGGCATCGCGGACACCTCCAGGTCCCACGTCTGGGCGTACCTCGGTGACGGCGAGATGGACGAGCCGGAGTCGCTCGGCCAGCTGTCCATCGCCGCACGCGAGGGTCTGGACAACCTGACCTTCGTCGTCAACTGCAACCTCCAGCGCCTCGACGGTCCCGTCCGCGGCAACGGCAAGATCATCCAGGAGCTGGAGTCGATCTTCCGGGGCGCCGGCTGGAACGTCATCAAGCTGATCTGGGACCGCTCCTGGGACCCGCTGCTGGCCCAGGACCGCGACGGCATCCTGGTCAACAAGATGAACTCCACCCCGGACGGGCAGTTCCAGACGTACGCCACCGAGTCCGGCGCGTACATCCGCGAGCACTTCTTCGGCGGCGACCAGCGGCTGCGCGCCATGGTCGAGAACATGACCGACTACCAGATCCAGCACCTGGGCCGCGGCGGCCACGACCACAAGAAGGTCTACGCGGCGTACGCGGCGGCCAAGGCCCACAAGGGTCAGCCGACGGTGATCCTGGCGCAGACGGTCAAGGGCTGGACGCTCGGACCGAACTTCGAGGGCCGCAACGCCACGCACCAGATGAAGAAGCTGACGGTCGACGACCTCAAGCGCTTCCGCGACCGCCTGCACATCCCGATCACGGACGCGCAGCTGGAGAGCGGCGCACCGCCGTACTACCACCCGGGCCGCAACTCGCCCGAGATCCAGTACATGCACGACCAGCGCAGCGCCCACGGCGGCTACGTGCCGACGCGCGTGGTGCGCGCGAAGCCGCTGGAGCTGCCGGACGAGAAGGCCTACGCGGCGGCGAAGAAGGGTTCGGGGCAGCAGTCGATCGCCACCACGATGGCCTTCGTCCGCATCCTGAAGGACCTGATGCGGGACAAGGAGATCGGCAAGCGCTTCGTGCTGATCGCGCCCGACGAGTACCGCACCTTCGGCATGGACGCCTTCTTCCCGAGCGCCAAGATCTACAACCCGCTCGGCCAGCAGTACGAGGCGGTCGACCGCGACCTGCTGCTCGCCTACAAGGAGTCCCCGACCGGCCAGATGCTGCACGACGGCATCTCCGAGGCGGGCTGCACGGCCTCGCTGATCGCCGCGGGTTCGGCGTACGCGACGCACGGCGAGCCGCTGATCCCGGTCTACGTCTTCTACTCGATGTTCGGTTTCCAGCGCACCGGTGACCAGTTCTGGCAGATGGCCGACCAGCTGGCGCGCGGTTTCGTGCTGGGCGCGACCGCCGGCCGGACCACCCTGACGGGTGAAGGTCTCCAGCACGCCGACGGTCACTCCCAGCTGCTGGCGTCGACCAACCCGGCCTGCGTCGCGTACGACCCGGCCTACGGCTACGAGATCGCCCACATCGTCAAGGACGGTCTGCGGCGGATGTACGGGCCGACCGCGGAGAACGAGCCGGGCGAGGACGTCTTCTACTACCTGACCGTCTACAACGAGCCGATCCAGCACCCGGCCGAGCCGGCGGACGTCGACGTGGACGGCATCCTCAAGGGCATCCACCGGGTGTCGCAGGGCACCTCGGGCGCCGTCGGGGCGCAGATCCTCGCTTCGGGCGTGGCCGTGCCGTGGGCGCTGGAGGCCCAGCGGATCCTGGCGGACGAGTGGAACGTGCGGGCGGACGTCTGGTCGGCGACCTCCTGGAACGAGCTGCGCCGCGACGCCGTCGCGGTGGAGGAGCACAACCTGCTCCATCCGGAGGAGGAGCAGCGCGTCCCGTACGTGACGCAGAAGCTGTCGGGTGCGGAGGGGCCGTTCGTGGCGGTCTCGGACTGGATGCGCGCGGTGCCGGACCAGATCTCGCGCTGGGTGCCCGGTACGTACACCTCCCTGGGCGCGGACGGCTTCGGCTTCGCCGACACGCGGGGCGCGGCGCGGCGCTTCTTCCACATCGACGCCCAGTCGGTGGTGCTGGCGACGCTGACCGAGCTGGCCCGGGAGGGGAAGGTCGACCGCTCGGTGCTCAAGCAGGCGGTCGACCGCTACCAGCTGCTGGACGTGGCGGCCGCGGACCCGGGTCCGGCGGGCGGCGACGCCTGACGCCTGCGGCGGGCCGGCCGGTACCGGCCCGCGATGGCCCCCGTCCGGATGCCGGGCGGGGGCCCGCGCGTACCCCGGCCGGGTGCCCCCGGCTCCGCCGGGGCGCCTTCGCTTTACCCGTTCCTTACGATGCTGCGCATGAAGGAAACCTCCCGCCAGCTGCTGTGGGAGCGGCGGAGCCAGACCCCGCTGCTCGTCCTCGCCGTCGCCTTCGCCGTCGCGTACGCGGTGCCGATCGTCGCCCCGGAAGCGGAGGCGTCCGTGCACCGCGCGTGCACGTACGCGGAGTGGGTGGTGTGGGGCGCCTTCGCCGTCGACTACCTCGTACGGCTGGGCCTCACGCGGGACCGCGGGCACTTCGTGCGCACGCACTGGCTGGACCTGGCCGCGGTGGTGCTGCCGCTGGTACAGCCGCTGCGGCTGCTGCGGCTGGTGGCGACGTTGCTGCTGGTGGGGCGGCGGGCCCGGATGGCTCCGCAGGTCCGGCTGACCACCTATGTGGCCGGTGCCGTGGTGGGGCTGCTGATGTTCGGCTCGCTGGCGGTGCTGAGCGTGGAGCGGGACGCCCCCGAGGGCAACATCAGGAACCTCGGCGACGCGGTGTGGTGGTCCTTCACGACGATGACCACGGTCGGGTACGGGGACCACTCCCCCACCACCGGTCTGGGCCGGGTGCTGGCGGTCGGGCTGATGCTGTCGGGGATCGCCCTGCTCGGTGTGGTGACCGCCAACATCGCCGCCTGGTTCATCGCCCGCTTCGAACGGGACGACCAGGTGGAGCGGCTCCAGCTGGAGGCCATCCGGGAACTCCAGGCGGAGGTACGGGCGCTGCGTGCGGAGGTGTCCCTGCTGGGCGGCGGCGGCCAGGGCGCGATGCCCGCGCAGACCGCCGCCGCCGGCGAGCAGGCGGGGGCTACCGCTCCCAGATCTTGAACGCCTTGATCTGGTAGGCGGACTGGGGCAGCCAGATGCCGTCGCCCGGGTAGGTCTGGAACTCCCCGGTCTCCGCGCACACGTCCGACTGGTACGTGGTCACCGGGCGCCCGGTCCGGTTGACGAGCGACTGGTAGGCGGCCCCGGCGGGCCCCGGGGGGAGCGCGGTGCAGCTGTTGATGTCGAGGGTGCTCAGGTCGTAGGTCTGCTTGGTGCCCTTGAAGTCCGGTTTCAGCCACAGGCACAGCTGCCCGGTGGCGCAGGGCGGGCCGGCGGCGTGGGCGTCGGCGGCCGTGCCCGGGATCAGGGTGGCGGCGGCCAGCAGGGCGGCGGCGACGGTGATGACGCGTGCGGTGCTCCACGTACGCATGACGGGGTCAGCTCCTCCTTGACGGACGGGCCCCGGACCGTTTCCGGCGCTCCGTCGACACCACGCTGACCTGCGTCGACGGCCGGGCGGAAGGGGCTCGGGACGGGTCCATCCTGATAGGCGACAGCCCCGCCGGAACCGTCCGGCGGGGCTGTGGCGGGCGCGGGGTTGACGGGCCCGTAACGCCGGTCGGAGCTGCTCAGATGTGGGCCGCACCGCCCGCGCCGGCCTCGGCGTTCTGCCCGCGCTTGGTGAAGCAGGCGACGATCGCGGCGAGGACGGCGACGGCTCCGGCGCACGTGAAGGCCGTGCTCATGCCGGACACGAAGGTGTCGTGGGCGACGGTGGAGATGGCCTGGGCGACCGGCTCGGGGAGGCCGGGCGGGACGGGGGCGATGCCGACCTGGACTCCCTTCTCGGCGAGTTCGAGCTGCTCCGGGGTGAGCGGGGGCAGGTTCGCCCGCTGCCAGTTGTCCCCGAAAGTGTCACTGACCTCGGCGGCCATGACCGCGCCGAGGACGGCGGTGCCGAGGCTGCCGCCGACCTGCATGGCGGCCTGCTGGAGGCCGCCGGCCACGCCGGACAGTTCGAGCGGGGCGTTGCCGACGATGACCTCGGTGGCGCCGACCATGACGGGGGCGAGGCCGAGGCCGAGCAGGGCGAACCAGAGCGACATGGTGAGGGTGCCGGTGTCCGGGGTGAGCCGGGCCATCCCGAAGCAGGCGGCGGCGGTGGCGGCCATGCCGGCGACGAGCGGCACGCGCGGGCCGACCTTGGTGATGGCGGCGCCGGCCAGCGGCGAGCCGATGATCATCATGCCGGTGAGCGGCAGCAGGTGCAGGCCGCTGTCGACCGGGCTCATGCCGTGCACGTTCTGCAGGTAGAAGGTGACGAAGAACAGGCCGCCCATGAAGGCGAAGGCCATCAGGACCATCAGCACGGTGCCGGCGGACAGCGGCAGCGAGCGGAACATGCCGAGCGGGATCAGCGGCTCGGAGACCTTGGTCTCCCAGAGCGCGAAGAGCACGAAGCACACCACGGACCCGCCGAGGAAGAGCAGGGTCCTGGTGTCGCCCCAGCCCCACTCGGCGGCCTTTATGAGCGCCCAGATCAGGGAGAACATCGCGGCCGACAGGAGCGCGATGCCCGGCAGGTCGAAGGAGCGCGGGGCGTTCTCGGCGCGGTGGTCGAGCAGGATGAACAGGCCGAACAGCAGCGCGATCACACCGACCGGCACGTTGATGAAGAAGACGGACTGCCAGCTGACGTGCTCGACGAGCAGGCCGCCGACGATGGGCCCGGCGGCGGTCGAGGCGCCGATGACCATGCCCCAGATGCCGATGGCCATGTTGAGCTTCTCGGCGGGGAACGTGGCGCGCAGCAGGCCGAGGGCGGCCGGCATCAGCAGGGCGCCGAAGAGGCCTTGGGCGACGCGAAAGCCGATGACGAGCCCGACCCCGGTGGACAGGCCGATCGCGGCCGAGGAGAGCGCGAAGCCGGCGATGCCGATGAGGAAGGTCTGGCGGTGCCCGAAGCGGTCGCCGAGCTTGCCGGCGGTGATCAGGGAGACCGCGAGGGCCAGCAGGTAGCCATTGGTGATCCACTGCACTTCGGCGAGGCTGGCGCCGAGGTCCTTCTGGATCGCGGGGTTGGCGACGGCGACGATCGTGCCGTCGAGGGTGACCATCATGACCCCGATCGCCACGGCGAACAGCGTCAACCACGGGTGGCCGCGCAGTCCGGCGCGCGCCGGGGCAGGGCCTGAGTCCTTGGCGAGGGTGATCTGATCAGTCATACGAACAGGCTAATGACAGCGACTGACACTTCACAGACGGCTCAACGCGGCAGCGGCTGTCAGGTCCGTCACAGGTACCCTGACCGCTTACTCAGCGTCAGATCGAGCCCGTGCGCTCGGGATCAGAGAGGACCCCCGCGGTGATGACCGACGAGCGGCCCGTGCCGGTGGCCGGACTGCGCGAGCGCAAGAAACGGCGCACCCGGGACGCGCTGCTGCGCGCCGCGCTGCTCCTGTTCATCTCGCAGGGCTACGAACGGACCACGGTCGACGAGATCACCGACACCGTGGAGGTGTCCCAGCGCACCTTCTTCCGCTACTTCGCCAACAAGGAGGAGGTCGCGTTCGCCGTCCAGGACCTGGTCGAGTCCCACTTCCTGGCCGCCCTGCGGGCCCGGCCGGCGGACGAGGCCCCGCTGGAGGCCATGCGCAACGCGGTGCTGGCCGCCTGGGACACCGTCGAGGAGGCCATCTCCGACGTCGTGCCCATCGACCTCTACATGCGGGGCTACCAGCTGATCGAGTCCACCCCGGCCCTGCTCGCCGTCCACCTGCGGCGCTCGACCGAGCTGGAGGAGGAGATCGCCCGGCTGATCGCCGCCCGCGAGGGGGCCGACCTGGACACCGACCCGCGGCCCCGGGTGGCGGTCGCCGCGTTCTGCGGGGTCATGCGGGTCACCGGCCGGCTCTGGGGCCAGGGCGAGGACACCAGCGTGGCCGCGATCCGGCGGATGACCGAGGCCTACCTCGACCAGATCGGCCCGGCCCTCGCGGCGGACTGGCGCCGCCCGCCGGTCGCCGTCCGGAACGAGCCGAAGGACACGGCCTAGGAGTGGCGCCGACGGCCGTCGCGGCGCCCGCGCCCATCCGGCCCGGAGGCCGTCCGGCGCAACGGAGCGTGACCGGCCGGGAGATGTGTCCCACGACCGGCCGTGAGCCCGGTCACCCGGCACGCCACGGCCTCCAGCGGTCTTTTAGTCTGGCTCCAGTGAAACTGCCCGGCCGCCCCGCCCCCACTTTCCCGGACGCCCCCGCGCGTCCCGCCGCCCTGCGCGCCCTGCTCGCGCTCGCGGTCGTGTTCCTGATGCTGGCGACGACCGGCTGGACCGCCGTGCACCGCCCCGACACCGGGATCCAGGCGCGGGCCGCCGAGCTCACCGCGTGGGCCGCGGCCCGGATCGACGGCCGGGCCGTGCCGCCCGCCGACGCCCCCGTACGGACGGTGGCCCGCTTCTTCGCCGGGCTCGACGGCGCCCAGCGCGCCCGCCTCGCCGACGGCTACCCGCTCGTGGTCGGCAACCTCGACGGGGCCCCCGCCGAGACCCGCTACCGGGCCAACCGCCACTCCCTGGCGCGGGCCGCGCGGGCGGAGGAGTCCCGCGGCCGGGACGTCGCCCTGACCCCCGCCGACCGCGCCACGGCCGTCCGGCGCGCCCACCGCTTCGAGTCCCTCGCCGAGCCCGGCCGGCAGATCCTCGTCTTCGACCCCACCGGCGGCGGCCTCGTGGCCGAGGTCTTCGGCGACCTCGCGTCCGCCCGCCGGGTCTCGGTGGTCGTCCCCGGCGTCGACACCGACGCCGTCACCTTCGAGCGCAGCCAGCGCCGCCTCACCGCCCCCGCCGGCATGGGGCGGTCCCTGTACGAGGCCGAGCGCGCGGCCGCGCCGGCCGGCCGCACCGCCGTCATCGCCTGGGCCGGCTACACCGCCCCCACCGGGGTCGGCGTGGACGCCGCCACCGGCCGGCTCGCCGTCCAGGGCGCCGTACGGCTGGAATCCCTGGCCGCGGCCCTGCCCGGGGACGCGAGCGTGGCCCTGTTCTGCCACAGCTACGGGTCGGTCGTGTGCGGGGTGGCCGCGCACCGGCTGCCGGCCCGGGTGACCGACCTGGTGGTCGCGGGCAGCCCCGGCATGCGGACCGACAACGCCGCCGGCCTGCACACCACCGCGCGCGTCTGGGCGATGCGCGACGAGGGCGACTGGATCTCCGGCGTGCCGCACCTGGAGGTCGGCGGGGTGGGCCACGGCGCGGACCCGGTGTCCCCCGCCTTCGGCGCGCGGCTGCTGTCCTCCGAGGGCGCCCGGAGCCACACCGGCTATTTCGAGCCAGGTACGGCCTCCCTGGGCAACTTCGCCAAGATCGGAACCGGCGCCTTCGGTTCCGTCGCGTGCGCGAACGGAACCGACGACTGCCGGCTCGGAATTTCCGGCACGCAGGGTGACTGACGGGGACACCCCCCGCCCCGCACCCGTAGCAAGCCGAAAAAACCGGGCCGGATGACGAGGGGGACGCGCGGGGGCGTGTCCCTTTACGATGTGCCGCATGGGTGACGTACTGGCCGGAAATCATGCCGTCTGGGAGTTCGACTCGGACTCGGTGCTCATCCGCTTCGCACGGGGGATGCGAACTCCACGCCTCTGGCACGCACTGGGCGAGCGCCGGATCCCCCTGGAAGCGCTGTCCGGGATCGATGTGAGCGCCGCCGCCGGGGCGATGGGCCGGCGGGACACGGTCGTGCTGCGCGCCGTACCGCGCGCGGGCGCCGATCCGCTGATGGAGGCTGCCGCCGGGCAGCTGAAGGAGGGCTGCGATCCGTACCGGCTGGTGCTGCCCGCGGACCGGGCGCCGCAGGCCGCGGCCTTCGCCGACGCGGTGCGCGGGCGGCTGGGGCCCCGTGCCGCCGAGCCCGCCGACCGCTTCCTCGTCGGGGTGGCGCGGCCGCCGCTCCAGCTGAAGGCGTACGACGCCCGGGTGGGCTTCGACGGCTCCGCGGTCACCTTCCAGTGGTCCCGTACCGGGGCCAGCAGCGCCAAGTGGCGGGCGGGCGACCAGCGGTTCGCGCTGGCCGGCCTGTCCGGCGTCGAGTGGGCCTCCCCGGACCGCCCGGGCGGCGGCTACCTGCGGCTGCGGCCCCGCGACGCCGCCGGGGACCCCGCGCCGCCGGACCACGACCTGACGGCCGCGGTGTTCGGGGCCGGGTACGGGGCGGTGCACGAGTCCCTGCCGTTCGCGGCCGCCGTCCTCGCCGCGCTGCGGGAGCGGGCGCCGGTGGGCGCGGTGCCGCGCGCCCGGACGTCCGACGACCGGCTGACCCACCTGAGCGAGCTGCACAGCACGGGGCTGCTGACGGACGCCGAGTACGCGGCGCTGCGCGACCGCTTCGCCGCGGGAGCCTGAGCGCCTACCGGGGGCGCGGACGGCGCTCCGTCACGCCTGGGCCGTCCGCGCGGCCGCGTCCCCCGAGCGCCGGCCCGCCGTGTCCGTGCACGTCCCGTTCAGCGCGTACATGCTGATCTTCAGGTCGAGGACGCCGAGCGCGTCCGTCAGCTCCGCGAGCCGCGCCCGGACCTCGCGGCGCGTGCGCTCCAGCAGCTCCCGGCGCTCGTCCACGGTGTGCTCCCCCTCGCGGACGAGTTCGGCGTAGCGCACCATGTCCGCCACCGACATCCCGGTGGCGCGCAGCTTGCCCACGAACGCCAGCCAGCCGAGGTCCTTGTCGCTGAACCGCCGCTGTCCCGAATGGGAGCGGTCCACGTGCGGCATCAGGCCGATCCGCTCGTACCAGCGCAGGGTGTGCTGGGTCAGACCGGTCCGGGCCTCGACCTCGCTGATCGTGTACCGCGTCTGCGTCAGGCTCATGGCCCTACGCTAAAACCCTGGAGTGCACTCCAAGCAAGTAGGCTCGGCCGCATGGAGAGCATGGAGAGCCTGCGGGCCATCGACACCTGGCCGGTACCGTCCGCCGCGGCGGCCGTCGTACGCGCCGACGGGAGCCTGGCCGGCTCCCACGGTGACACGGCCCGCCGCTTCCCGCTGGCCTCGGTCACCAAGCCGCTCGCCGCGTACGCCGTCCTCGTCGCGTACGAGGAGGGGGCGCTCGAACTGGACGAGCCGGCCGGACCGGAGGGGTCGACGGTCCGTCACCTCCTCGCGCACACCAGCGGCCTGGCCTTCGACGAGCACCGTGCCGCGGCCCCGCCCGGGCAGCGCCGGCTGTACTCGAACGCCGGTTTCGAGGTGCTCGGCGACCACCTCGCGAAGGCCACCGGCATCCCCTTCGCGGAGTACCTGCACCAGGCCGTCTTCGAGCCGCTCGGCATGGCCTCCTCCAGCCTGGAGGGCTCCCCCGCCAAGGACGGCGTCTCCACCGTCGCCGACCTCGCCCGCTTCGCCGCCGAACTCCAGGCGCCACGGCTGCTCGACGTCCGTACCGTCGCCGAGGCCACCTCCGTGGTCCACCCCGGCCTCAAGGGCGTCCTGCCGGGCTACGGGCACCAGTCGCCCAACGACTGGGGCCTGGGCCTGGAGATCCGTGACGGCAAGTCCCCGCACTGGACGGGCCTGACGTCCTCCCCGCGCACCTTCGGCCACTTCGGCCAGTCCGGCACCTTCCTGTGGGTGGACCCCGACGTCCGCGCCGCCTGCGTGGCGCTGACCGACCGCGCCTTCGGCCCCTGGGCCGTCGAGGCCTGGACCCCGTTCACCGACGCGGTCCTCGCCGAACTGCGCGCAGCCTAGCTAGGCCGGCAGCTCCCAGATCAGCAGCTCGCCCGGGGACCCGGCGGTGATCTCCAGGTCCTTCTCGCCGGTGATCCGCGCCGAGTCCCCCGGGCCCAGTTCCTGCCCGTCGAGCCGCAGGTCCCCGCGCACCACGTGCAGGTAGACCCGTTCCGCCGGCGGTACGGGGACCCGCTCGCCCGCGCCCGGCCGCCGGACGTGCAGCACGGCGCCCGCCGCCGGGACCTCGTACGGGGTGCCGTCCGCGAGGTCGCGTACGACCTCGTACGCGGGCTCCCCTCCGGCCGTCAGCGGTGCGAGCCACGTCTGCACGAACCGCAGCGGCACCCCGGCGTCGTTGCGCTCCACGTGCCGCGCCCCGGATCCGGCGCCCAGCCGCTGGACGTCGCCGGGCCGGACGGTACCGGTGTGCGCGCCGGTGCTGTCCTCGTGGGTGAGCTCGCCCTCCACCACCCAGGTGACGATCTCGGTGTGGCTGTGCGGGTGCTCGTCGAAGCCGGCGCCCGGGGCCAGGCTCTCCTCGTTGCAGGCCAGCACCGGACCGAAGCGGATGTTGTCGGGGTCGTAGAAGGACCCGAAGGAGAACGCGTGGCGGGTGGTGATCCCGGCGGCCGGATCCCCTCCCGCGTACCGGTCGGCGGCGCGGCGTACATCGATCATGGGGGCCACCGTATCCGCAGCCGGGAGCCCGGCACGCGGACCCGAGTCCGCGCCGGTGCGCCGATAAGGCAGTCTTGTCCCGTGCCCCAACCCGAACGTGAGCAGTCCCCCGACAGCCGTCCCGTGCATCCGGTCCACCCGCACACCGCGACGCTGCGCCGGCTGGAGAAGTCCGCCGGGCGGCTCGCCGCCAACGCCATCGCGCGGATGGACGAGAACCTGCCCTGGTACCGGGCGATGCCTCCGGAGAACCGGTCGTGGATCGGCCTGGTCGCGCAGGCCGGCATCGCGGCCTTCACGGAGTGGTTCCGGCACCCGGAGACCCCGCAGGCCATCTCCACCGATGTCTTCGGGACGGCCCCGCGCGAGCTGACCCGGGCGATCACGCTGCGCCAGACCGTCGAGATGGTCCGTACGACGATCGAGGTCATGGAGGCCGCGATCGACGAGGTGGCGGCCCCCGGCGACGAGTCGATCCTGCGCGAGGCACTGCTGGTGTACGCCCGGGAGATCGCCTTCGCGACCGCCCAGGTCTACGCCCAGGCCGCCGAGGCACGCGGCGCGTGGGACGCCCGGCTGGAGTCCCTGGTCGTGAACGCGGTGCTGTCGGGCGAGGCCGACGAGGGCGCGCTGTCGCGGGCGGCGGCGCTCGGCTGGAACTCGCCGGAGCACGTGTGCGTGGTCCTGGGCACCGCCCCGGAGGGGGACAGCGAGCTGACGGTGGAGGCGATCCGCCGTGCGGCCCGCCACCACAAGCTCCAGGTGCTCACCGGGGTGCTCGGCGACCGCCTGGTGGTGATCGCGGGCGGCAGCGACAACCCGATGCAGGTGGCGAAGTCCCTGATCGGGCCGTTCGCGGCGGGTCCGGTGGTGGCGGGGCCGGTGGTCCCCGACCTGTTGAACGCGACGAAGTCCGCGCAGGCCGCGGCGGCGGGCCTGAAGGCCTGCACGGCCTGGCAGGACGCGCCGCGTCCCGTGCTGGCGGACGATCTGCTGCCGGAGCGCGCGATCGCCTCGGATCCCTCGGCCAGGGAACAGCTGGTGGAGGAGATCTACAGACCGCTGGAGGAAGCGGGCTCGGCGCTGCTGGAGACGCTGAGCGTCTATCTGGAGCAGGCCAGCAGTCTGGAGGGGGCGGCGCGGATGCTCTTCGTGCACCCCAACACGGTGCGCTACCGGCTCCGACGTGTGACCGACGTCACCGGCTGGTCACCGTCGGATGTCCGGTCGGCGTTCACGCTGCGGATCGCCCTGATCCTGGGGCGTCTGGCCGACGGAGATCCTCAGTCCTAGACTTTTGTCGGACATCGACAATTACCCCGACCGTTCTTCGTCCCTGTCCCCACGGGCGGCGGAGACCATCCACAAGAGAGAGTGTGAGGGTGCTCGTACTCGTCGCTCCAGGCCAAGGCGCTCAGACGCCCGGCTTCCTGACTCCCTGGCTCGAACTCCCCGGCGCCGCCGAGCGCGTGGCGGGGTGGTCCGACGCCATCGGGCTCGACCTCGCCCACTACGGCACGAACGCCGACGCGGACGAGATCCGCGACACGGCCGTGGCCCAGCCGCTGCTGGTCGCGGCCGGCCTGCTGTCCGCCTCCGCGCTCGGTTCGCCGGCGGCCTTCGGTGCCGTCGCCGGCCACAGCGTCGGTGAGATCACCGCTGCCGCCGTCGCCGGTGTGCTGAGCGAGGGCGACGCGCTGTCCTTCGTACGCACCCGCGGTCTCGGCATGGCCGAGGCCGCCGCGGTCACCGAGACGGGCATGGCCGCGGTGCTCGGCGGCGACCGCGACGTGGTCGTCGCGCACCTGGAGAAGCTGGGCCTGACCCCGGCCAACATCAACGGCGCGGGCCAGATCGTGGCCGCCGGCACCAAGGAGCAGATCGAGGCCCTGGTCGCCGAGAAGCCCGAGGGCTCCATGAAGGTCGTGACCCTCCAGGTCGCGGGCGCCTTCCACACGCACCACATGGCCCCCGCGGTCACCACGCTGGAGAAGGCCGCCGAGGCCCTCTCCCCGGCCGACCCGGCGATGGCGTACGTTTCGAACAAGGACGGCCTCGTCGTCACCTCGGGCGCCGACGTCGTCGCCCGCCTGGTCGGCCAGGTCGCCAACCCGGTCCGCTGGGACCTGTGCATGGAGACGTTCGCCGAGCTCGGCGTCACCGGGATCGTCGAACTGTCCCCGGGCGGGACCCTCACCGGTCTGGCCAAGCGCGCGCTCAAGGGCGTGCCGAGCGTGGCACTGAAGACGCCGGACGATCTCGACAAGGCCGCGGCGCTCATCGCCGAGCAGTCGGCCTGAGAGAAGGAGCCCACACAGCATGTCCAAGATCAAGCCGGCCAAGGGCTCCCCGTACGCCCGCATCCTCGGAGTCGGCGGCTACCGTCCGACCCGTGTGGTGCCCAACGAGGTCATCCTCGAGACGATCGACTCGTCCGACGAGTGGATCCGCTCCCGCTCCGGCATCGCGTCCCGGCACTGGGCCTCGCCCGAGGAGACGGTCTCCGCGATGTCGGTGGAGGCTTCCGGCAAGGCGCTCGCCGACGCCGGGGTCTCCCCCGAGCAGATCGGCGCGGTGATCGTCTCGACGGTCTCGCACTTCAAGCAGACCCCGGCCGTCGCGACCGACATCGCGCACCGGATCGGCGCGGGCAAGCCCGCGGCCTTCGACATCTCCGCGGGCTGTGCCGGCTTCGGCTACGGCCTGACGCTCGCCAAGGGCATGGTGGTGGAAGGTTCCGCCGAGTACGTGCTCGTCATCGGCGTCGAGCGGCTCTCGGACCTGACCGACCTGGAGGACCGCGCGACGGCCTTCCTGTTCGGCGACGGCGCCGGCGCCGTGGTCGTCGGCCCCTCGGACGAGCCGGCCATCGGCCCCACGGTGTGGGGCTCGGAGGGCGACAAGTCCGAGACCATCAAGCAGACCGTGCCGTGGGACGAGTACCTCGGCAAGGACGGCGGCGAGAAGTTCCCGGCCATCACGCAGGAGGGCCAGGCGGTCTTCCGCTGGGCCGTCTTCGAGATGGCCAAGGTGGCCCAGCAGGCGCTCGACGCCGCCGGGATCACCCCGGATGACCTGGACGTCTTCATTCCGCACCAGGCCAACATGCGGATCATCGACTCGATGGTGAAGACTCTCAAGCTGCCGGAGCACGTCACGGTCGCCCGTGACGTGGAAACCACCGGCAACACGTCGGCCGCCTCGATCCCGCTCGCCATGGAGCGGCTCCTGGCGACCGGAGCGGCGAAGAGCGGCGACACCGCGCTCGTCATCGGCTTCGGGGCGGGGCTCGTCTACGCCGCGACGGTCGTTACCCTCCCCTAGGGCCGGGATCACTTCCCGCCCTGATCCACCAGTTAGCTACAGAAGGAGCGCCACATGGCCGCCACGCAGGACGAAATCGTCGAGGGTCTCGCGGAGATCGTCAACGAGATCGCGGGCATCCCGGTCGAGGACGTCGAGATCGGCAAGTCCTTCACCGACGACCTGGACGTCGACTCGCTCTCCATGGTCGAGGTCGTCGTCGCCGCCGAAGAGCGCTTCGACGTCAAGATCCCGGACGAGGACGTCAAGAACCTCAAGACGGTCGGCGACGCCGCTGACTACATCCTGAAGCACCAGGCCGCCTGAGCCTGACGAGCGTTTGTCGCCACCCGGCGGTGGCGCCGTGACAATTCAGCACCCCCTGAGACGTGGAGAAAGAATTCCTGTGAGCCCGACCAATCGCACCGTGGTCGTCACCGGTATCGGCGCAACCACTCCGCTGGGTGGCGACAGCGCTTCGACCTGGGAAGGTCTGCTCGCCGGCCGGTCCGGCGTCTCGCCCCTGGAGGGCGAGCGCTTCGCCGAACTGCCGGTCCGCATCGCCGCCCAGGCCGCCGTGGACCCGGGCGAGGTACTGCCCCGCCCGCTGGCCCGCAAGCTCGACCGCTCGGCGCAGTTCGCCCTCATCGCGGCCCGCGAGGCCTGGGCCGACGCGGGTTACACCGCCCCGGCCGGTGCCGCGGACAGCGAGGGCCCGACCGTCGTCCCCGAGCGTCTGGGCACCGTGATCGCCTCCGGCATCGGCGGTGTCACCACCCTGCTCGACCAGTACGACGTACTGAAGGAGAAGGGTGTGCGCCGGGTCTCCCCGCACACCGTTCCCATGCTCATGCCGAACGGCCCCTCGGCCAACGTCGGTCTCGAGGTCAACGCCCGCGCCGGTGTGCACACCCCGGTCAGCGCGTGCGCGTCGGGCGCCGAGGCCATCGGGTACGCGGTCGAGATGATCCGTACCGGCCGCGCCGACGTGGTCGTCGCCGGTGGTACCGAGGCGGCGATCCACCCGCTGCCCATCGCGGCGTTCGCCAACATGATGGCGATGTCCAAGAACAACGAGAGCCCCACCACGGCCTCCCGCCCGTACGACAAGGCCCGCGACGGCTTCGTCCTCGGCGAGGGCGCCGGTGTCGTGGTGCTGGAGTCCGCCGAGCACGCCGCCGCGCGCGGTGCCCGGGTCTACTGCGAGGTGCTGGGCCAGGGCCTGTCGGCGGACAGCCACCACATCGCGCAGCCGGAGCCGACGGGCCGCGGTGTCGCGGCCGCCGTGCAGAACCTGCTCGACAACACGCAGCTGGACCCGTCCGAGCTGGTCCACGTGAACGCGCACGCCACGTCCACCCCGCAGGGTGACACGGCGGAGCTGAAGGCCCTGCGCAAGGTCCTGGGCGACGACCTGGACCACATCGCGATCTCCGCGACGAAGTCGATGACCGGCCACCTGCTGGGCGGCGCGGGCGGTATCGAGACCGTCGCGACCGTGCTGGCGCTGTACCACCGGATCGCCCCGCCGACCATCAACGTCGACGAGCTGGACGAGGACATCGACGCGGACATCGTGCGCGGCGAGCCCCGCAAGCTGCCGGTCGACGGCCCGATCTCCGCGATCAACAACTCCTTCGGCTTCGGCGGCCACAACGTCTCCCTCGCCTTCCGCACCGTCTGAAGGCAGAGACCGTAAGAGGATGGCCCCCGCCCGGCAGTGCCGGGGGGGCCATCCTCTTACGGGTTTCAGACCACCTGGTGGAGCCAGCGGACCGGGGCGCCCTCGCCGGCGTAGCGGAAGGGCTCCAGCTCGTCGTCCCAGGGCTTGCCCAGCAGCTTGGCGATCTCCGCCTCCAGGTCGGTCTCGCCGCGCGCGGAGCGGGCCAGCGCGGCGCGCAGCCGGTCCTCGGGGATCAGGATGTCCCCGTGCATGCCGGTGACGGCGTGGAAGATGCCGAGCTCCGGGGTGGAGCTGTAGCGCTCGCCCTCGGCGGTCGGGCAGGGTTCGGCGGTCACCTCGAAGCGCAGCAGGTGCCATCCGCGCAGGGCGGAGGCGAGTTTCGAGGCGGTTCCCGCCTCTGCCTGCCAGGAGAACTCGGCTCTCCAGGTGCCGGGGGAGGCGGGCTGTCTGATCCAGTCGAGGTTCACCCGCACCCCGAGCACCCCCGCAACAGCCCATTCCACGTGCGGGCAGAGCGCGCGCGGTGCGGAATGCACGTACAGAACTCCACGTGTCGTCACCGGGACCTCCAGTGTGGGACGAGGTCGGGAATAAACTCCAGAAAACGGACAGTATGTGACGTGATGTAATGTAACGGAAATTATTTGACATTGCGTTGCGGCACCGGCGGCCGAAACGCCACGGGAAAAAGCTACCGTGCGCCAGGGGGCATGGTGTGACGTACGGTCGCTCCGAGGCCCGTAAACACCGAGCATTCACTCAGCAGGACGCCCCCGGAAGGACGCGGGGCGACGAGGGAGGACCACCCCATGCGCACCACCGCCGCCCGCCGTCTCGCGCGCCGGACGTCCGCGGGCGCGGGCGTGGCGGCGGCCCTCCTCGCCGCGACGGTCACGGGGTGTGACTCCGCCGGGCCGTCGGCCGGGAACGAGCGGGGAGGCCACTCCGCGCCCCGCTGGAACACCTCGCCCGCGTCGGTCGCCGCGGTGGGCGACTCCATCACCCGCGGCTTCGACGCCTGTTCGGTGCTGGCCGACTGCCCGGAGGTCTCCTGGGCGACCGGCAGCGATCCCGCCGTGCGCTCCCTGGCCGCCCGGCTGCTCGGCGAGGCCGAGGTGCCGGCGCGCAGCTGGAACTACGCGGTCACCGGCTCGCGCATGGCGGACCTCCCGGGGCAGATGGCCTCGGCGGCCCAGCACAAGCCCGGCCTGGTCACGGTCATGGTGGGCTCCAACGACGCCTGCCGGCCGACGGCTTCGTCGATGACGCCGGTGGAGCAGTTCCGCGCCGACTTCGTCCGGGCCCTGAAGGACCTGCGGACAGCGTCGCCCGCGTCGCAGGTGTACGTGTCCTCCGTGCCCGACCTCCAGCGGCTGTGGGAGCAGGGCAAGGACATCCCGGTCGTGCGGCAGGTCTGGAAGCTGGGGATCTGTCAGTCCATGCTGGCCGACCCGCTGTCGGCGGAGGCCGTGGCGACCGCGCGCCGCGAGAAGGTACGGGCGCGGGTGGTCGAGTACAACGAGGTGCTGCGCGAGGTCTGCGCGGCCGACGCGCTGTGCCGCTACGACGGCGGCGCCGTCTTCCAGTACCCCTTCGGCGAGGAACAGCTGAGCCGCTGGGACTGGTTCCACCCGGGCCGGGACGGCCAGGCGCGGCTCGCGGAACTGGCGCACCGACAGGTGACGGCGGCCGCGCCGCCTGGTTGACGCGCGGGGGGCCGGGAGCGGTGTCAGGGTCCGCTCCCGGCCCGGTACACGGGTTGATTCCGGCCAATTTCACGCTACGGCGTGTCGCGCCGCCCGGCCGTCACAGGTCGAGGGTCGCCGTCAGCCGGGTGTCGGCGTGCGAGCGGCTCGCGCGGACCTCGTAGGTGCCGCCGATCCGCCGCCAGCCGCGCTCCTCCTCGTCCCAGACCTCGAAGGCCCGGGCGGGCAGCGCGATCTCCACCTCCACGCTCTCGCCGGGGCCGGCCTCGGCGCCCGCGAACCCGGCCAGCCAGCTCGCCGGGCGCCCGGCCCGGTCCGCCACGGGCGCCAGGTAGACCTGGACCACCTCCCGGCCGGGCCGGCTCCCGGTGTTGGTGAGGCGGACCCGGACCGTGTCGGGGCCCGCCTCCAGGGACTCGTACGCCCAGTCCGTGTAGCCGAGGCCGTGCCCGAAGGGGTAGGCGGGGGCCACGCCCCGCGCCTCGTACGCCCGGTAGCCGATGAAGAGCCCCTCGCGGTACTCCAGCCGCCCGTCGGCGGGGACGACCTCGGTGACGGGTGCGTCGGCGAGGGAGGCGGGCCAGGTGGTGGGCAGCCGCCCGCCGGGCTCCGCCTTCCCGAGGAGTACGTCGGCCAGCGCGGCCCCGCCCTCCTGTCCGGGGAACCAGGTCAGCAGCACGGCGGCGACGTCCTCGCGCCAGGAGAGTTCCACCGGGGAGCCCGCGTTGACGACGACCACGGTGTTCGGGTTGGCGGCGGCGACGGCGCGCACCAGGTCGTCCTGGCGGCCGGGCAGTGCGAGGTCCCGCCGGTCGAAGCCCTCGGACTCCACCCGCTCGGTGGTGGCGACCACCACGACGGCCGTGTCGGCGGCGCGGGCGGCCCCGACCGCTTCGGCGATCAGCTCGTCGGCGTCGCGCCGCGGCCCGAGGTGGAGCAGGGAGAACATCACCGCCCGCAGCGGCAGCGCGCTCATGTCGGGGACCCGGTACGTGAGCGACACCCCGACCGGCTCGCCCTCGGTGAGGACGGTCCGGGCGCGCTCGCTGGGCGCTCCGAAGAACGCCTCGAAGGGGTCGGCCTCGTCCCCCGTCTCCTGGACGCCCTCCCAGAGGGTGCGGCCGCCGACGGCGAGGGTGAACGCGCCGAGGCCGCGGGTGCCGAAGGCGTGCTCGCCGCTCTCGCGCGGCACGTACGTACCGGTGACCTCGATGGTGGCCATCGTCTCGTACGCGGCCCCCGCGGGCAGGTCGTCGCCGATCCACTGCACCTGCCCGCTCGGCAGGCTGCCCTCGCCGATGACGGCTCCGGAGGCGTCCCGGCAGACGGCGCGCAGGTCGAAGCCCTGGCCGGCGGGCACGAGTTCCCCGCTCGGGTCGGCGCCGACCGCGTAGGTCAGCGCGCCTTCGGGGAGCGCGGCGGCGAGTCCCTCCAGCGGTGACACCACCCGCTCGGGGAAGACGGTCGCCGACCCGCCGCCGAGGACGCGGGCGTCGCGGGCGGCCGCCCCGATCAGGGCGACGGTGCGGCCGGGGCCCGCGTCCAGCGGCAGGGCGCCGGCGTCGTTGCGTACGAGGACGCACCCGCGGGCGGCCAGCTCGCGGGCCAGCGCCTGCCCGTCGACCGGCGCGGGCGGTTCGGCGACGACGGCGGGGGCGCCCTCCAGCAGGCCCACGCGCGCGGCGAGCCGCAGGACGTTGCGCACGGCCCCGTCGACGGCGGACTCGGGGACCTCCCCGGCGCGCACGGCTTCGGCCAGCGCGGGCCCGTACACGGTCTGCGGGCCGGGCATGGCCACGTCGAGGCCCCCGAGGATGCCCCCGGTGGTGGAGCGGGCGGCCATCCAGTCGGAGACGTTGCAGCCGTCGAAGCCCCACTCGCCGCGCAGCACCTCGTTCACCAGGTGCCGGTGCTCGGTCATGGTCGTGCCGTTGACCCGGTTGTAGGCGGTCATGACGCCCCAGGGGCGGGCGCCCGTGACGATCGCCTCGAAGGGGGCGAGGTACAGCTCGCGCAGCGTGCGCTCGGCGATGACGTTGTCGACGGTGAAGCGCTCGGTCTCGGCGTCGTTGCCGACGAAGTGCTTGACGGTGGTGGCGACCCCGCCGTCCTGCACGCCCCTGACGTAGCCGGTGCCGATGGCGCCGGTGAGGCAGGGGTCCTCGGAGTAGCACTCGAAGTGGCGGCCGCCCAGCGGGGAGCGGTGCAGGTTGACGGTGGGGGCGAGGAGGACGTGCACGCCCTTGCGGCGGGCTTCCTGGGCGAGCAGCCGGCCCGCGCGGCGGGCGAGGGCGGGGTCCCAGGCGGCGGCCAGCGCGGTCGGGGAGGGCAGCGCGATGGAGGGGTCGTCGGCGGTCCAGCGCACCCCCCGGACGCCGATCGGCCCGTCGGACATCACCAGGGAGCCGAGCCCGATCCCGGGCAGGGCGGGCAGGGACCACATGTCCCGACCGGCCAGCAGGCGGGCCTTGGTGTCGAGGTCCAGCTTGCCCAGTGCCGCTTCGACGGCGTCCTCGCGGGCCCGGTCGTCGCGGTCCTGGTCCTCGTCGTGTACCTGATCGGCATCGGTCACGGCCGTGCCTCCTCGTCGAGTGCGGTGCGGTGCGGTGCGAACGGCCCCATCGTGGCCCCGATACCTGTAGAGCGGTAGGTGTTGTTATCATCTCGTGATGTGAGCATGCCGTACGGTCCTGCTGGCAGGTGTGAGCGGAAGGGGTGGTCCGGCGATGGCCAGGGCGAAGAGCGAGGAGCGGCGCGGCGAGATCGTCCGCGCGGCGGTCGAGGTGATCGCCGAGCGCGGCTACCGGGGTGCCTCCCTGGGCTCCGTCGCCGAACGCGTGGGGCTGACCCAGCAGGGGCTCCTGCACTACTTCCCGACCAAGGAGGCCCTGCTGGTCGCGGTCCTGGAGGAGCGCGACCGCTGGGACACCGGCGGCGGCTCGCGCACCGCCGCCGACGCCTGGCGCCTGGACCTGCTGGAGTCGCTGGTGGAGTACAACGCCATGCGCCCGGGCATCGTGCAGACCTTCTCGGCGCTGCTCGGCGAGAGCGTCACCGACGGCCACCCCGCCCGCGCGTTCTTCACCGACCGGTACGCGCAGGTGCGCGCGGAGATGGCCACGCTGCTGCGCGCCGAGTTCGGCGAGCGCCTCCCCTCCGGCCTCACCCCGGAGCAGGCCGCTCCGCTGCTGACGGCGGTGATGGACGGCCTCCAGTACCAGTGGCTGCTCGCCCCGGAATCGGTGGACATGCCCGCCGCGTTCCGCTCCTTCCTCACCCTGCTGAGGGGCCCCGGCGCGTAGCCGCGCCCGGGAGCCGCAGCTCCGGGAAGGGCTGGCATCCTGAGGCCGTGAAGATCGCCGCCGCCCAGCTGACCTGCGTCCCCGCCGACGTCACCGCCAACGCCGCGTCCGCCGCCGCCCTCGCCGCCCGGGCCCGGGGGCAGGGCGCGGAGCTCGTGGTGTTCCCCGAGTTCACGCTCACCGGGTACGAGCTGGAGGCCCTCGCCGGGGACCCCGGCCTGTGGCTGGCCGACGCCGAGGACCCCCGCCTGGACGGGCTGCGCTCCGCCGGCACCGCTGTGGCCGTCAACGCCGCCCTGCGCACCGGCGGGCCGCTGCCCGCCATCGCGACGCTGGTGTACGACGCGGACGGGGCGCACGTGACGACGTACGCCAAACAGCACCTCTACCGGCACGAGCAGGGTGCCTTCGCCGCGGGCCGCACCGACGGCCGCTTCGCACTGGGCGGCCTGCGCTTCTCGCTGGGCGTCTGCTTCGACAACCACTTCCCGGAGCTGGCCGCCCGCAGCGCGGCCGACGGCTGCACGGTGCACCTGGCCAGCTCCCTCTACGGCACGGGCGGCGGGCGGGCCGAGCGGGCGGGCGTCCACCCCGGGATCGCGAAGGAGCACGGCCTGTACGTGGTCCTCGCCAACCACGTCGGCCCGGCGGGCCCGTGGACGGGCTGCGGCGGCGCGGCCGTGTGGGCCCCGGACGGCACGCTGCTGGCCGAGGCCGACGACCTCGGGCCGGACGTCGTCACGGTGGAGATCCCCGCCTGAGGGCCGGGCCCGGCACCGTTCAGGCGGAGTCCGGCAGCAGGTGCTTGGTTCCCCACTCCCCCAGGGGCTCCAGGACCCCGTTCAGCTCCTCGCCGAGCGGGGTCAGGGAGTACTCCACGCGCGGCGGGACCTCGTCGTAGACCTCGCGGTGGACTATGCCGTCGTTCTCCAGCTCGCGCAGCTGGGCCGCGAGGACCTTCTCCGACACGCCCGGGACGAGTCGGCGCAGCTCGCCGAAGCGGATGCGCGGACAGCGCTCCAGCTCCCACAGCAGCGAGACCTTCCACTTGCCCTCGATCACCGCCATCGCCGCGGCGATCCCGCAGTGGTCCGCCCCCGGTCGTCCTGTGACCGCCATCGCGCACTCCCCTCCCACCTGCTCGCTCACTTCGGGGTAACCACCCACCCCGAAGTGCGTACTTGAACGCCGCAACGCCCGCCACCAGGCTAAACGGCATGACCGACACACACGTGACGAAGCGTCCGCTCACCCTCCTCGGCACCGGTGACATGGGCACCGCCCTCGCCCGCACCTGGCTCGCCGCCGGGCACCCCCTGACCGTCTGGAACCGTACCGCCGCCAAGGCCGCCGCCCTGGCCCCCGAGGGCGCGGCCGTCGCCGCGGGCCCGGCCGAGGCCGTCGCCGCGCACACCCTCGTCGTGCTCTGCCTGCTGGACGACGCCAGCATCGGAGCCGCCCTGGAGGGTATCGACCTGACCGGCAAGGACATCGTCAACCTCACCACCGGCACCCCCGCCGAGGGCCGGGCGCGGGCCGCGTGGGCCGAGGAGCGCGGAGCCCGGTTCGTGGACGCCGGGATCATGGCGACGCCGGACATGATCGGCGCCCCCGGTTCCGGGGCGTACGTCTTCTACAGCGGCTCGCGCGCCCTCTTCGACACCCACCGCGCCGCCCTGGAGGTCCCGGCCGGCGCCCGCTTCGTCGGGGAGGACCCGGGCCACGCGGCGCTGCACGACGTGGCGCTGCTCAGCGCGATGTACGGGATGTTCGCGGGCGTCTCGCACGCCTACGCGCTGATCGAGGGCGAGGGCATCGCCCCCGGAGACCTGGCGCCGCTGCTGTCCGAGTGGCTCGGCGCGATGGGCTTCTTCGTCGGCAACGCCGCCGAGCGGCTGAGCTCGCGGGACTTCACCGGCGGGGTGGTGTCCAACCTGGCGATGCAGGTCGCCTCCAGCGGCACGCTGCTGCGCACCGCCGCGGGCCAGGGGGTCAGCCCCGAGCTGATCAAGCCGTACCTGGACCTGATGCGCGAGCGGCTGGAGGCCGACCCGGCGGCCCACGCGGGCGAGGACACCGTCGGGGCGCTCACCCTGCTGCGGCGCCAGGGGCTGCCTGCGAAAGCCGGACTCCCCGGCTGAAGGTAAGAGGCACGAGGGGCTCGACGGGCCGACCGCTGGGCTTCTACACGCTGGTGCTCGACCCCGCCGAGCTGGACCTGGCCTTCGTGTCGGACGAGGCGCAGGGGACGGGCATCGGCCGCCTCCTCATGGAGCACATGCTCGACCAAGCCGGAAGGGCGGGCTTGACCCATGTCCGAGTGGTGTCGAACCCGCCCGCCGAGCAGTTCTACCGGCGCATGGGAGCCGAACCGGTGGGAACGGTTCCCGCCTCCCCGCCCAAGGTGACGTGGGCGCGGCCGGAACTGCGGTTCACCGTGGCCCGTCACGCGGACGTCACCACCACTCGCTGACCAGGAGCCCCGGTCCGCGGCCCGGCCGGGGTCAGCCCTGGCTGTAGGGGTTGGGGGTGCGGCCGTGGGGGCCCGCACCGCCCTGGCCGGGGCCCTGGCCGTAGGGGCCCTGGCCGTACTGATGCCCGTACGGGCCCTGCGCGCCGGGCTCGGAACCGGGCTGCCGCGGGTCGCCGTCCCCCGCGTCCCCGTCCGCGTCCCCGTCCCCGTCGGCGGAGTCGGCGCCCACCAGGTCCCGCGCCATCAGGGTCGCCCCCGCCACCGCCCCCGGCATCAGGAACACCGCGACCAGCGGGACCAGGAACGCCAGCACCAGCGGCACGCCGAAGCCCAGCGCCTGCGCCCGCCGCCCGCGCAGCAGGACCAGCTGCTCGGCCAGGTCCACCCGGCGCCGCTGGAGGGCGACGGAGGTGAGCTCCTGGGTGAGGAAGAAGCCGGAGACGCAGAAGCCGATCGCCGGCACCACGGTCTGCCCGATCACCGGGATGAACCCGAGGGCGAACAGCAGGATCCCGTACAGCACCACCCGGCCTAGCAGCCGCACGCTGTCCCGGCCGGAGATCCACAGGTCCTCCCAGAACGAGCGCCCGGACTCGGGGACCTCGCCGCCCTCGGTGCGGTCGACCTGCTCCGAGAGGGACTCGTAGAAGGGCTGGCCGACCAGCAGGGTCACGGCGGTGAAGGTGATCACCGAGAGGAAGAGCCCGAGGGAGGCGACCACGGCGGTCAGGAAGCCGCGGAAGAGCCCGATCCAGGGCGAGGACCAGTCGGAGGCGAAGGGCGTGGCCCAGTCGACGAGGTCGTCGGCACCGTAGAAGAGGCCGACCAGCGCGGCGGCGTACAGCACCAGCGACACCAGGCCCGGCAGCAGGCCGAAGCCCAGCCAGCGGCCGTTCCGCAGCACCCATCTCTGACCGGCCAGCAAGTACCGGAAGCCCCCCGCAAGATCACGCATGGGGCCAGTTTATGGGCCGGGAACGGCGGAGGCCGCACCCCCTGGGGGGGTGCGGCCTTCGCGAGGCGTGCGACGCGGTCAGGCGACGTTCAGCTCGACCGTGATGTTGCCGCGGGTGGCCTTGGAGTACGGGCAGATCTGGTCGGCCTTCTCGACCAGGTCCTTGGCCGTGGCGGCGTCCACGGTCGGGATCGAGGCCGTGAGCTTGACGATGATGCCGAAGCCGTCGTCGTTCTTGCCGATGCCGACCTCGGCCGTCACCGTGGAGCCGGTGACGTCGACGTTCTCGTTGCGGGCGGCGACGCTGAGGGCACCCTGGAAGCAGGCGCTGTAGCCGGCGGCGAACAGCTGCTCCGGGTTGGTGCCGGCGCCGCTGCCGCCGAGCTCCTTCGGCGGGTTCACGACGACGTCGAGCTGGCCGTCGTTGGTGGCGACGCGGCCGTCACGGCCGTTCTCGGCGGTGGCGACGGCCGTGTACGCGACGTCGGTCTGCGTGATGGACATGAAGAACTTCCTCCAGATGAATCGCCGCGATGCGCGCCCACGATCGCGACGGTCGTGGAGTGAGCCTAACCCGTGAAGGAAACGATCATCTTTCCGGTGTTCTCTCCGCGCAGCATTCCGAGGAAGGCGTCGGTGGCGTTCTCGACGCCCTCGACGACCGTCTCGTCGTAGCGGAGCTCGCCGGAGGCCAGCCAGCCGGCCACGTCCTTGACGAACTGCTGCTGCATTCCGTAGTGGTCGCCGACGAGGATGCCCTGGAGGCGCAGGCGCTTGCCGATGACCATCATGAGGTTGCGCGGGCCGGGGGCGGCCTCGGTGTCGTTGTAGCCGGCGATGGCACCGCAGAGGGTGGCGCGGCCGTGGACGTTCATGCTGGTGATGGCGGCCTCGAGGTGGTCGCCGCCGACGTTGTCGAAGTAGACGTCGACGCCCTCGGGAGCGGCCGCGGGCAGCTGCTCGGCGACCGGGGCGTTCTTGTAGTTGAAGGCGGCGTCGAAGCCGTACTTCTCCGTGAGCAGCGTCACCTTCTCGTCCGAGCCGGCGGAGCCGATCACCCGGGAAGCGCCCTTGATCCGCGCGAACTGGCCGACGAGGCTGCCGACCGCACCGGCCGCGCCGGAGACGAAGACGGAGTCGCCCTCCTTGAAGGAGGCGACCTCGAAGAGGCCCGCGTAGGCGGTCAGACCCGGCATGCCGAGCACGCCGAGGTAGGCGGAGAGCGGGGCGAGGGAGGCGTCGACCTTGGCGGCGTGCTGCGCGTCCACCTCGGCGTACTCGCGCCAGCCCAGGTGGTGCAGGACGTGGTCGCCGACCTCGAAGCCCTCGGCGTTGGAGGCGACGACCTCGCCGACCGCGCCGCCCTGCATCGGCTCGTCCAGCTGGAAGGGCGGGATGTAGGACTTGGTGTCGTTCATCCGGCCGCGCATGTAGGGGTCCACGGACATGTGGAGGTTGCGGACCAGGATCCGGCCGGCGGCGGGCTCGGCGGAGACGGGTACCTCGCGCAGGGCGAAGTCCTCGGCCACGGGCCAGCCCTGCGGGCGGCGGACGAGGTGCCACTCGCGGCTGACGGCGGGGATCTGAGACATGAGGGACTCCTGGGAGAACGAAGATTACTTCAGGACGTGAAACAACCATGCGCCTGGATATTTCATGTTGTCAAGTAAACGGGTACCCTGGAGCCATGCCCAGTCGTCGCGCAGACCCAGTCACCCTCGAGGTCGTCGAGCTCATCGGCGATGTCGTGGCCCGCTACCACATGGAGTACGAGGAAGCGGCCGCCCGCCACCAGCTCACCGGCGCCCAGGCCAAGGTGCTGAACATGCTGTCCCTGGAGCCGCTGCCCATGCGGCGCATCGCGCAGAAGCTGCGCTGCGAGCCCTCGAACGTGACCGGCATCATCGACCGGCTGGAGACCCGCGGCCTGGTCGAACGCCGCCCGGACCCGGCCGACCGCCGGGTCAAGCTGGCCGCGCCGACCGAGGGGGGCGTCGAGACCGCGGAGCGGCTGCGCGAGACGCTGGACTTCGCGCGCGAGCCGCTGGCCGGCCTCTCCGCGGAGGAGCGCACGGCGCTGCGGGACCTGCTCAGGCGCATGCTGGCCTGAGCGGGCCCGTCGTCAGCAGAAGACCCAGAGCACGCAGGTCTCGGTGGGCGTCGGCTTCGGCTTCGTCGGCTTCGGCTTCGTCGGGGACGGCTGAGGGGGCTGCGCCGTGCCGGTGGGGCCCGGCGCGGGCTGCGCCGGCTTCGTCGGCTTTACGGATGTCCCGCCGCCGGTACCGCCCTGCGACGGCTCCCCCGACCCGGAGGCGGAGGCGCTCCCGCTCGCCGAGGGCTGCGCGGTCCCGCTCGGGCTACCGCTGGGCCGGGCCGACTTCCCCGCGCCCCCGGATCCCTTGCCGGACGGCAGTGCCGCCGGCGCGGCGGGCCCGCTGGGCAGCGCGTCCGGCTGCTCCGGACCGGAGTCGGTCAGCACCACCTTGTCGGCCCGGTCGGCGCCCTCGTCGTCCGTCACGATCCGGGCCACGGCTATCGAGCCCCCGGTCGCCAGCACCAGCCCCAGCCCGAGCGCGAGCACGCCCCGGCCGCGTCTGCGGCGGCTGGCCGCGCGCTTGCGGCTGCCCGCGCGACCCTCGTGGGGGCCGGACAGCACGACGAGTGAATCCGCGAACACCTCGGCCAGCGCGGGCTGCGGCTCGTGGGCGGGCGTCGCGGCGGCCGGTCCGGCCGCGGCCAGGTACTGGGCCGGGGTGCCGCAGCCGGCGCACGCGAGTGCTCCGTTGAGATGCCTCTGACAGGCGGGGCAGTAGTTCATGGCGCCCGCAGGCTATGCGGTCCCCGGCAACATAAGCATTCCGGGAACGTAAGGATCCTGTGTGGAATCGTTACGTCCATGACAGCGACGCGGAATCCGGGGCGTCCGGGGGCCTTCGGGCCGGCCGCCTTCCAGCTGGTGCTGCTGCGCAGGATGGCGGACTTCCAGCCCGGCCTCGCCGAAGAGGCCCGGCTGCGGCTGGGCGCCACGCTCGCCGAGCAGCGGGAGGCCAACCGGCGCTGGCAGGCGATGGTCCGCTCGCCCCGGTCCCGCGGGGCCCTCGCGCGCTACCGGTCGGTGCTCGGGCCGCCGGAGTCCGCGGAGCGGCGCAGCATCGGCGACCTGGAGTGCGAGGCCCTGCTGTGGCCGGTGCCGCTGTGGCCGGAGCTGCGGTTCGAGGTGCTGGCCGCGCCGGACGGGGCGGTGTGGAACGAGTGGCTGGTGCGGGCCCCGGGCGTGCGGGGCCCCGTACTGGAGACGGCCGGGGACCTGCGGCCCTGGTCGGCGACGGTGGACGAGGTGGCCCGGGCCTTCGCGCCGGCCCGGCCGATGGAGGGCACGGCCCCGACGCGCTGGCGGCTGGCGTTCACCGCGTCGGACCGGCCCCTGGTGGCGGAGTTCACGTACGGGCTGCTCCAGCGGGTGCAGGAGGGCCCGGGATGAGCAGCGTGCGTGCCGGGCCCCACCGGCCAGGAGGGCCCGGGATGAGCAGCGTGCGTGCCGGGCCCCACCGGCCAGGAGGGAGTGTGACGACCCGGTCTAGCTGCGCAGGAAGGCGCGGACGCCGGCCGAGGTGGCGTCGTCGCCGAGGAGGTCGTTGTGCTTCAGGCAGCCGGCCGGGGTGTTGAGGGCGCCGGAGAGCGGGACGCTGCTGTCGGGGTTGACCACCTCGTCGCACTCCGACCAGAAGGTCGCGTACTTCACGGCGCCCGGGGTCTCGTCGCCCGAGGCCAGGTTCTTCGCCACGTACGAGCCCGGGGTCATGTCCCGGCACGCCTGGTCCCACAGGGCGCAGGCCCAGGCGGTGGACGTGCCGTGGTTGGGGCCCGCCAGGGAGACCCAGTGGTCCACCGTCGCGGTGCCGCCGCCGAACTTGACGTACCAGCGGCCGACGAGCGAGCCGAATGAGTGCCCCACGAGGTCCACGCGGGCGGCGCCGGTCTCCCGCAGGACCTGGTCGACGTAGCCGGCGAGCCTGCCGGAGAGCACCTCGTTGACGGACTGGTGGGTGTCGTAGCCCCAGGAGAACAGCTCCGCGTCCGTGTACCCGTCCGCCCTCAGGTCCTCGCGCAGGGATCCCCAGACCCCCGGGTCCGCGTTGTAGCCGTGCACGAAGACCACCGGATTGTGGGCGGCGGCCGCCCGGTGGGGGGCCTCGGGCGCCGCCCGGTCGGCGGCCTGGGCCGGCAGGGGTGCCAGGAGGGTGAGGCAGAGGGTCAGGAGCGCCAGGAGTTTCTGGCGGGGCGTCAGCATCGGGTCCCCTTTACCTTGTTACGCACGGGTAGCGCGGGTGGTGCGCGCATGCTGCTGCCTGTCGGTACAGAAATCCACCCCCGTGCAGCACGCCTCACCCGTACGACACACCACGGCCGGAGCATTCCAACGGGCGATACGACCCATTTATCCGACAAGATGTGAAAAGCGATCGGCGGCCGCCGGTCTCATCCTGCGTCAGCGCTCTCGGGAGGATCTGCCGTGACCGTCAGTCTGGAGCAGTTGCGTCGCTGCCACGTCGCCGTCGACCTGGGAGCCGCCAGGACCCGCGTCTACGTCAAGGGGGCCGGACTCGTCGTCGACGAGCCCAGCGCCGCCGCGGTCAACACCCGCACCGGCGCCCTCATCGCCGTCGGCACCTTCGCCGAACGCATGACCGGCCGCACACCCGACTACATCCGCGTCGTGCGCCCCGTCTCCGGCGGCACCGTCGTGGACATCGAGATGGCCCAGCGCATGCTGCGCCACCTGCTCGGCGAGAAGCTGCGCCGTGCCCTGCGCCGCAAGCCCCGGCTGCGCGCCGCCGCCTGCACCCCGCACGACGCCGACCCGCTCGCCCAGCGGGCGGCCGTGGAGACCATGGTCGGGCTCGGCGCCCGGCGCGTCGAACTGGTCGACACCCTGATCGCGGCGGCCGTCGGCTGCGGCCTGCCCGTGGAGCAGCCGACCGCGACGATGATCATGGTGTGCGGGGCGGCGGCCACCCAGATCGCGGTGCTATCCCTCGGCTCGATCGTCACCGCCGAACGGATCCCCGTCGGCGGCGAGGCCATCGACCACGCCGTGGTCCAGCACCTGCGGCACGCGCACGAACTGATGCTGCCGAGCCAGGCCGTACGCCCCCTCCAGCTGGCCCTCCACGGCAACGGCATCACCCCCGACGGCCCGGCCTCCACCCTGATCCACGGCCGCGACGTGGCCACCGGACTCGCCCGCTCCGTCCACGTGGACACCGCGGCCGTACGGGACGCCATCCACACCCCGCTGACGGCCGTCCTCGACGGCATCGGCAAGGTGCTGCGGGACTGCCCGCCCGACCTGGTCGCGGACCTCACGGACCGGGGGATCATGATGGTGGGTGGCAGCGCCCGGCTGCCCGGCCTCGACCAGATGCTGCGGGACTCCACCGGAATGCCCGTCGCCATCGCCGAACGGCCCGACGTCTGCGCCGTGCTGGGACTCGGCGCGATGCTGGAAGGGAAGATCGCCCCCATGGTCCTCAACCCGCTGGCCGGATGACCCTGGACGAACCCGGCGGCGCCGGCGCGCCCTCGAGCCTCCCGGTGCTGCTGGAGGCGGTCCTCAGCGTCGGCTCCGAACTGGAACTGCACACCACCCTCCAGCACGTCGTGGACTCCGCCACCGAACTGTGCGGGGCCCGGTACGGAGCGCTCGGGGTCGTCGACCCCGAGCGCGCCCGCCTGACCCAGCTGTTCACCGCCGGGATGACCGGGGCCGAACGGGGCGCGATCCCCCGGCTGCCGGACGGCCGCACCGGCCTGCTCGGCGCCCTGATCAGCGACCCCCGGCCGCTGCTGCTGGACGACCTGACGAAGGACCCCCGCTCGGCGGGCTTCCCGCCCGGCCACCCGGCCATGCGCAGCTTCCTGGGCGTGCCCATCCGCGTCCACACCGAAGTCTTCGGGAACCTCTACCTCACCGAGAAGCGCGGCGGCGGCCCCTTCACGGACGAGGACCTCGCGCTGATGCGCGTCCTGGCCTCGCAGGCCGGCATAGCGATCGGCAACGCCCGCCTGTACGAGACCGCGCGCCGCCGCGAGCGCTGGATCGAGGGCGCCGCCGCCGTGACCACCACCCTGCTGGCGGGACGCCCGGCCGCGGACGCCCTGATGTGCGTGGCCGAACGCGCCCGGCTGCTCGCGGACGCCGCGGCGGGCGTGGTGCTCCAGCCCACGCCGGAGGGCGGCATGGAGATCGTGGCCGCCTCCACGCACGGGGACCCCGGCGACCTCGTCGGCACCGCCATCGCCCCCGGCTCCCCGGTACTGGAGCAACTGCTGGGCGGCGAACCGGTCTTCATAGAGGACTCCGCCACCGATCCCCGGATGACCACGCACGTGCGGGAGCGCTTCGGCCCGAGCATGATGCTCCCGTTGCAGAGCGGCGGCCAGCTGATCGGCACCCTCGCCCTGCCGCGGGCCCGGGGCGGGCTACCGTACGACGCGGTGGACCGGCTGCTGGCCTCCCAGTTCGCCTCCCAGGCCGCGCTGGCCCTGGTCCTCGCGGACGCCCAGCACGACCGGGAGCAGCTGGCCGTCTACGAGGACCGCGACCGGATCGCGCGCGACCTGCACGACCTGGTGGTCCAGCGGCTGTTCGCCACCGAGATGATGCTGGAGAGCACACGGCGGCGGTCGTCCAACGCGGCGGCCGGGGACACCGTCGGCGAGGAACTGAGCCGGGCCGTGGACGAGCTGGACTCCACCATCCAGGAGGTCCGCACCGCCATCTTCGCCCTCCAGCAGCCGCCGAGCGACGCCCCGACGACCTTCCGGGGGCGGGTGCTGCGCGAAACCGGCGGAGCCGCCGTCCTCCTCGGCTTCCAGCCGTCGGTGCACTTCGCGGGGGCGGTGGACGCGCTGCTCCCGGACCCGGTGACGACGGCACTGCTGTCGACGCTGCGCGGCGCGCTGGCGGCGGCGCACCGCCGCAGCGAGGTCACGTCGATCGAGGTGGAGGTCGACGCCACCCCCTCCCGCGTCCGTCTGACGGTCGCCGACGACGGCCGCACGGAGGCCGGCACCCGGGGCACGACGGTGGTGTGGGAGTCGGCGCTGTAGTGGGCGCGCGGAGACCCGATCCCCACCAGTCGCCGCAGGAGCCGTTCCCGGACGGCATCGGCAGCGCACCCCGGGCACCCACCGCCTAGGCCGTCTCTTCCGGATCCTGCTCCCCCAGCTACCGCTGGGAGGTGCCCCCAGACCCGCGTCGCCCGGCACCGCACCTCGCCGCGTTGTCGAGGCACCCGAGGACGTCCAGTAATCGGGAGCCTCTCCGCCTTGCGATGCACGGCACCGGACAACGCGGGCTTAACCGGCAAGATCCGGAAGAGACGACCTAGGGTGGCCCGGTGACGACCCGTATCTCGGCCCGTGCCGCCATCGCCGCCCTCACCGACCCCGGCTCCTTCGCCGAACTCCCCGCGCCCCGCGCGGAGTACCCCGACGACGGTCCCATCGGCTGGACCGGCTACGACGCCTCCCGCGCCCGCGCCACCGCGCGGACCGGCGAGCAGGAGTCCGTCGTCACGGGCACCGCCCTCATCGGCGGCCGCCCGGCCACCGTGATCTGCTTCGAGTTCGGCTTCCTCGGCGGATCCCTCGGCCGGCGCACCGGGGACCGGCTCGAGGCCGCGTACCGTCACGCCCGCGAGCAGCGCCTGCCGCTGGTCTCCCTGATCGCCACCGGCGGGTCCCGGATGCAGGAGGGGATGCTGGCGCTGACCCAGCTCCAGCGCGTGGCGCGGCAGTGCGTGCTCACCCGGGCCGCCGGGCTCCCGCAGATCGCGGTGCTGCGCGACCCCACCACCGGCGGCGGCTGGGCCACCCTCGGGGCGGGGGCCGATGTCGTGCTGGCGCTGCCCGGGGCGCAGGTCGGCTTCGCCGGGTCCCGGGTGCGGCCGGCGGACGCGGATCCGGCGGCGTACACCGCCGAGGGGCAGTACGCCGCCGGGCACGTCGACGCCGTCGTTCCGGCCGCGGAGCTTCCGGCGGCCGTCGCGGACTGGCTGCGGGTGCTGGCCGCGCCCCGCGCCGCCACCGCCGTCGAGCCCCCGGCCGCGCTGGCCGCCGTATCGCCCCCGGAGACCGGGTGGGACGCCGTCCGGCAGGCCCGGCACCCCGACCGCCCGCGTGCGGAGGCGTACCTGGAGGCCTACTTCGAGCTGCGCCTGCCGCTGCGCGGTGACCGGGCCGGGGCGGCCGACCCGGGGATGCTGTGCGGGTTCGGCCTCCGCGAGGGGCGGGCGGTCGCGTACGCGGCCCAGTGCGGCACCGCGACCCGCCCGGCGGGCTACCGTACGGCGGCCCGGGTCATCCGCCTGGCGGACCGGCTCGGGATCCCGGTGCTGACCCTGGTGGACACCCCCGGCGCGGCCAACGACGCCGCCGCCGAACACGCCGGCGCCGGCCCGGCCATCGCCGACACCTTCGCGGCGCTCGCGGAGGCCTCCGTACCGGTGACCACCCTGCTGATCGGCGAGGGCGGCTCCGGCGGGGCGCTCGCGCTGGCCGCGCCGGGAAACACCTGGGTCACTCCGGACAGCTACTTCTCGGTGATCGCCCCGGAACTGGCGGCGGCCATCCTGAAGCGCCCCGCCGAGGAGGCCCCCGCCACGGCGGACCAGCTGCGCATCCGGCCGCAGGACCTGGTGGCCCTGGGTGTGGCCCGGGGAATCGTTCCTCCGGCGCACTGATCCCGCCCGCTGATCCCGCCCGCTGATCCCGCCCGCTGATCCCGCCCGCCGGCCTCACCCACCGAACGCGGCTTCGCGCCGCCGGACGCTTCAGCGGGAGCGGCGGGCCGGCAGCCGCAGGTCGACCGTGTACAGCCGGGTGATCTGCTGCGGGAACTCGTTGTCGTCGCTGGCCAGCAGCAGCCGTACACGGCCGTGGCCGTCGTGGCCGGTGGCGACCATGCCCTCGATGTTGTCCACCAGCGGATGGTTCTGCGGCAGCTTCGAGGGGGCGCCCAGCGTCGGGCAGTCGTCGAAGTCTCCGAGCGGCGTCTTGCGGGCGGCCCGCAGCCCCGGTCCCTCGGCCAGCGCTTGCGTCGTCGAGGTGTCGCTCGCCCCGAGCGGGTCGGCGAGGTACAGCCTGGCCGTGATCGCGAACTCCCGGGTGAAGCCGCGCTCCAGGACGATCAGCCGCCCGTCGCGGGTCGGCGCGAGCTCGGCCAGGCCGTGGCCCGGGTCGACGGGGTAGGCGTACTGCCTGCCGAGGGCGAACTCGCCGTTCGCGCGCCGCTCCCAGGTCTGGATCCGCTGGAGGGTGCGGCCCCGGGAGTCCTTGCCGTCGCCCGCGAGCGGGCCCTCCACGCCGGCGACGAGGGTGTGCCCGCCGGGCAGGAGCGTGAGCGACTCGAAGGTCTGGTTCACCGTGGCCCGGCCCTGGGGCCCGAGGGCGAAGGCGGGCGGGATCGGCAGGGTGGCCAGCACCAGGCCGGTCCGGCTGTAGCGGCGGACGGCCGGCGCGGTCTCGTCGGTGACCAGGTAGGTGCCGTCCCGGTCGACGACCACGCCCTCGGAGTCGGTGACCTTCCCGGCGCCGTCCGTGAGCGGGAGCCGCGCGGTGGCCCGGGCGGCCGGGGTGTTCCCGCGGGTCACCTCGAGCCGGTAGAGCGCCGACTTGTCGGACACGGCGGCGACGCTGCCGTCCCGGTCGAGGGCGAGGCCGGAGATGCCGCCGACGGGCTTCCCGTCGAGCAGGCTCTTGTCGAGCGAGTCGGAGAAGCCGGCGACGGACATGTAAGGGGAGCAGTTCCCGTGAGCGGCGGCGGCCGTCGGGGGCAGGACCCCGGTGAGTGCGGCCGTGGCCACCGCGGTGGTGACGAGCGTACGAAGGCGCATGACGGCCTTCCTCCTGGACGGGTCGGGGGTTCGGATCGGGAACGGCACCGGGACCGGACGGGGACCCTGCCGAACTGTCATATGCCTGACCGGAACAAAAGGGAAGGCCGGGCGGCGCGGTGGCAACGAACTCGCCAACTCCCGTTCACACGAGGCGGTTGCCGGCCGCCGGGCGGGCGAATCGCGCCGGGGTGGTCCCGACGTGGCGCGCGAAGTGCCGCGTCAGGTGGGCCTGGTCGTAGAAGCCCGCCTCCGTCGCCGCCCGGGCCGCCGGCATCCCCGCGAGCAGCAGCTCCCGGGCCCGTTCCACCCGGCGGCCCGTCAGGTAGGCGTGCGGGGGCAGCCCGTAGGCCTGGCGGAAGCTGCGGATGAGGTGGGTGGGGTGCGTGCCGCCCAGCGCCGCAGAGGCCTCTTCCAGGGTGACCCCCTCGGCGGCCCGCGCGTCCAGCAGCTCGCGCAGCCGTACGGCGGTCCGCGCGCGCGGCGCCTCGTACGGCATCGGCTTCCTTCCCCCCAGCCACCAGCGCAGCCGCTCCCCCACGAAGGCCAGCCGCGACTGCGCCTCCAGGGGGTCGGGATCCCGCAGGGCCCGGTGCAGGCCGTGTACGCGGCCGCGCAGCGCGGGGTCGGCCAGCAGCGGGGCGTCGACGGCGGAGCCGGTGAGGTGCTCGGGCAGCACCGAGGTGTCGAGGTACAGCACCCGCTTGCGGAAGCCCGTCTCGGTCACGGTCCGGCCGTCGTGGGCCACGCCGGGCGGAAGCAGGACGACGCTGTCCGAGACCCCGGCCCCGTACCGCTCGCGTTCGAGGGCGAAGTCCACCCGCCCGCCGTCCAGGATCATCAGGGCCCAGGTGTCGTGCACGTGGACGGGGTACGCGTGGTCCGTGAAGCGGGCGTGGAAGACCTCGGCGATGCCGGTGACCGGCGGCCGCCAGGCGGAGACGGTGCTGCGCGGGCGGGGGTCGGCGGACATGTCAGAAACGTACAAGACCGGCCGGCGGGGCACGCGTGACGCTGTCCCCATGACACAGACAGCCAAGGTCGACATCGCGGAGAAGCTGGCCGGGTTCACCGAGCAGTGGGCCCAGCGCACGATCGCCCGGGTCAACGACTACGAGGTGAAGGTGGCCAAGGTCCAGGGGGAGTTCGTCTGGCACGCGCACGACGAGACCGACGAGCTGTTCCTGGTGGTGAGCGGCACGCTGACGATCCACCTGCGGGACGGGGACGTGGTGCTCGGCCCCGGCGAGCTGTACGTGGTCCCGCGCGGGGTCGAACACTGCCCGGAGGCGGCGGAGGAGGCGGCGATCCTGCTCTTCGAACCGGCGGGCACCGCGAACACGGGCGCCCGGCCCGGCCCCCGCACCCGCCCCCCGGTCGAGGCGTAGCCGCGCTGCCCCGGCCGCACCGGGCGACGCCCGGAAAGAGTCCGGGCTACGCCTGTGGTGAGCGGGCGTCGTAGCGGGCGAAGCCCCGCCACCGCAGTGCGAGCAGCGCGAGCACCAGCACGCATGCCACCCCGCCCCCCGTGACCGCCGCCCCCGGCGAGACCAGGTCGGCGACCGACCCGGCGAGGAAGTCCCCGAGCCGGGGGCCGCCCGCGACGACCACGATGAACACGCCCTGCAGGCGCCCCCGCATCGCGTCCGGCGTCGCCGCCTGGAGCATCGTGCTGCGGAACACCATCGAGATGGTGTCGGCGCACCCGGCCAGCGCCAGGAAGACCAGCCCCAGCCAGAGGTTGCGCGTCAGGCCGAAGACGGCGATGGCCACCCCCCACGCCCCGACCGACAGCAGGATCGCCAGCCCGTGCCGCCGGATCCGGCCCTGCCAGCCGGAGAACAGCCCGCCCAGCAGCGCGCCCACCGCGGGGGCGGCCACCAGCAGGCCGACGGTCTTGGCGTCGCCGCCGTACCAGAGCACGGCGATGGCCGGGAACAGGGCCCTCGGGTGGGCCAGCACCATGGCCGCCATGTCGGAGAAGAAGGTCATCCGGATGTTGGGGCGGGTCCCGAGGAAGCGGAGGCCGTCCATGACCGAGGCCCGCCCCTTGCGGCCCTCCGGCAGCATCGCGGGCAGGCGCCACATCGCGTACAGGGCGGCGATGAAGGTCACCGCGTCGATCAGGTACGCCGCCTGGTACCCCCACCAGCCGACGATCAGGCCGCCCAGCACCGGGCCCAGCATCGTCCCGGAGGTCATGGTGACGGAGCCCAGCGCGTTGGCGGCGGGCAGCTGCTCGGGCGGCAGCAGCTTGGGGATCATGGCGGAGCGGGCGGGCCCGTTCAGGGCACCGCAGACGGCCTGGAGGGCGACGACGGTGTAGAGCAGCCAGACCCGGTGGTAGCCGAGCAGGGCCGCGGCGGCCAGGCCGGCGGACAGGACGGTGAGCCCGGTCTGGCTGTAGAGGCCGAGCTTGCGCCGGTCGACGGTGTCGGCGATGGCGCCGCCGTACAGGCCGAAGGCGACGAGCGGGACGAGCGAGAAGAGCCCGACCAGTCCGACGGAGAAGCTGGAGCCGGTGATCTCGTAGACCTGGAGCGAGATCGCCAGGGCCGTCATGGCCTGGCCCATCCAGGAGATGGTGCCGCCCACCCACAGCCGCCGATAGTCGGCGGAGGTGCGCAGGGGGGTGAGGTCGGCGAATATGCGCCGTTTCGGTCGGGGAGGGGAGGCGGTACCGGTCACACGGGATGGTAACCGGACCCGGCTGGGGCCGCCCTGGAGCACGGGACGCGTGCACCCACGCGCACCGCCCTCACCACCCGGACCCGGCGCCCCAGGGCGGGGCCGGGCTTGCCGCTAACCCGCCACTGATACCCGACATTTGACCGGATCGACGTACCCTCCGGGCCTCCTGTTCCGCTCATGATGAAAAGACTCGTATGTCCAGGGAGGCGTAGTGATCGAACCTGGCAACAGCACAACGAGCACCACCGTGAGCGGCGTCCCCACCCCGCTCACGGTCGGCGTCGAGGAGGAGTTCCTGCTCGTCGACGCCACCACCTTGCGGGTGGTACCGGCCGCACCGCTCGTCCTCGCCACCGCCGCGGGGCTCCCGCAGCAGCTGCACCCCGAGGGGACCCGGTACCAGGTGGAGATCTCCACTCCGGTCGCGCATTCGGCGGTGACCCTGCGCGAGGAGCTCGCCGTCCTGCGGCGCACCCTCTCCGCGGCGGCGCGGGAACACGGCTGCCGGCTGCTGGCCGCCCCCTCGCCCGTGGTGGCGGTGGAGGGTCCCCTGCACCTGACCGACGACGAGCCGCGCCAGCGCGAGCAGCACCGGCGGTTCGGCGCGCTGACGGACACCCTGGTGAGCTGCGGCCGCCACATCCACATCGGCACCCTCGACGTGGACACGGCGGTGGCCGTGTCCAACCGGGTCAGACCATGGCTGCCCACGCTGATCGCGCTGGCGGCCAATTCCCCCTTCTGGGGCGGCCGGGACACCGGGCACTCCAGCTGGCGGGCGATGGCCTGGTCGGGCTGGCCCTCGGCGGGGCCGCCCCCGCACTTCCCGTCCACGGCCCACTTCCGGCGCGCGGTGCAGACCCTGCTCGGCTCCGGGGCGGCCCTGGACACCAAGATGGTCTACTGGGACCTCCGGCCTTCCGGGAACTGGCCGACGCTCGAGATCCGGGCGCCCGACATGTCCCCGGACATCGACACGGCCGTGCTCCAGGCGGAGCTGGGGCGCGCGCTGGTGGCCTCGGCGCTCCGGGCGATCGCCGAGCAGCAGCCGGATCCGCCCGTACGGGACGACGTACTGCGTCTCGCGCGCTGGCGGGCGGCGCACGACGGGCTGGAGGGCTTCGGCCTGGACCCGTACACGGGCGCGGAGATTCCGGCGGCCGACCTGGCGGAGGCGCTGCTCGACCTGGTCGCCCCGGACCTGGCCGCCGCCGGCGACCTGGACCACGCGGCGAAGACCCTGGGCGGGCTGCTGCGCGACGGATCGGGGGCCGCCCGGCAGCGTGCGGCGTTCGCCCGCCGCGCGGACCTGTCGGACGTACTGCGCTTCCTGGTGGAGGAGACGGAGAACTTCTAGGGGGTGTCCGCAAAGTAGCGCCGGCCGCCCGAAGGGCGGGCCCTGCGGCGTCTGGTGCCGTGCATCGCAAGGCGGAGGGCCGCCCGCGTACTGGACGTACTCGGGCGG